>CANGFL010000083.1 GCA_947453015.1 Oxalobacteraceae bacterium
CTTCGCCGGAGTTACGTCAATGCGCCAATACCTCGATTTCATGCGCCATGTCTATGAACATGGCACCACCAAAACGGATCGTACCGGTACCGGTACGCGATCGGTGTTTGGTTATCAAATGCGATTCGATTTGCAAGAAGGCTTCCCCATGGTCACGACCAAGAAGCTTCATTTGAAATCTATCGTTCATGAACTGATCTGGTTTCTGGCCGGCTCGACCAATATCGGCTATCTAAAAGAAAATGGCGTATCGATTTGGGATGAGTGGGCTGATCCGAATGGTGATCTTGGCCCCGTGTATGGCTCACAGTGGCGCTCGTGGCCCACTCCGGATGGTGGCCACATCGACCAAATTAAGCAATTGGTTGATCAAATCAAAAATAATCCTGATTCGCGTAGGCTGATAGTCTCAGCATGGAACGTGGCCGACATACCGCGCATGAAACTGCCGCCTTGTCATGCCTTCTTTCAGTTTTATGTGGCCGACGGCAAATTGTCGTGCCAACTGTATCAGCGCAGCGCCGATATTTTCCTAGGTGTTCCTTTCAACATTGCCTCGTATGCCCTGCTGACCCACATGATGGCGGAGCAAACCGGTTTGCAAGTCGGGGATTTCATCTGGACCGGCGGCGACTGTCATATCTACTCGAATCACTTCGATCAAGTGCAAGAGCAACTTTCACGCTCGACCTTCCCCTTGCCTAAGTTAGTACTCAAGCGTAAGCCTGCCTCGGTATTTGAGTATCGCTATGAAGACATAGAGATCGTCGGCTATGAGTGCCATGCGGCCATCAAAGCACCGGTGGCTGTCTGATGTCTGCTCAACTCAGTCTCATCGTCGCGACCGAGCGTCACAACGGCATAGGCATACGAAATACCTTGCCTTGGCGCTTGCCCGAAGATCTGGCGTTTTTCAAACGAACCACCACCGGTCACACCATTGTCATGGGACGCAAGACCTTTGACTCGATTGGCCGCCCACTTCCCAACCGTCGCAGCATCGTCATCACACGCAACCCCGATTGGCAGCATGAGGGCGTTGAAACGGCCTCTTCGCTGCAACAAGCGGTCGAATTAGCTGGATCGGGTGAAGCCTTCGTGATCGGCGGCGCCCAGATCTACGTCGAAGCTTTGCCGCTTGCCAGCCGACTGATCGTTACCGAAATCGCGGGCGATTTCGAGTGCGACGCTTTTTTTCCCGAGATCGACCACAGTATCTGGAAAGAGGTTTCGCGTGATCCGCATCACTCTGAGGCACTGGGATTGAGTTATGCTTTTGTTATCTATCAGCGGCGTTAAATCCTCCTCAGATGAGCTAGTCAAGGACGCGATTTAGCACTACGTCATTTAGTACTGCAGATTTCTACCAAGCCGCTCGCTTATCTGCGAAAATCCCGCTTTCTTTTTTTCAGGCCCAGACCTAGCGTCTGTATCAGGAGCACGAATGAAATTCCGTTTCCCCATCGTGATCATCGATGAAGATTTCCGTTCCGAAAATACCTCGGGCCTAGGCATTCGTGCGCTAGCCGATGCAATAGAAAAAGAAGGTATGGAGGTGGTCGGCGTCACCAGCTACGGTGATTTGTCCCAGTTCGCGCAACAGCAATCGCGCGCCTCAGCATTCATTCTCTCGATTGATGACGAAGAATTCGGCGGTGGTTCAGCCATAGAAACCGAAGACGCTTTGAAAGCTCTGCGCGCCTTCGTTGAAGAAATTCGCTACAAGAATGCAGATATTCCACTCTATCTTTACGGCGAAACGCGCACCTCGCGTCATATTCCTAATGATATTTTGCGTGAACTGCACGGCTTCATTCATATGTTTGAAGACACGCCTGAATTTGTGGCGCGACACATTATTCGTGAAGCAAAATCCTATCTCGATGGTTTAGCGCCGCCATTTTTTCGCGCACTGGTGCATTACGCGCAAGATGGTTCGTATTCATGGCACTGCCCTGGCCATTCAGGCGGCGTCGCATTTTTAAAATCACCGATTGGACAAATGTTTCACCAATTTTTTGGTGAAAACATGTTGCGTGCCGATGTGTGTAACGCGGTGGAAGAGCTCGGTCAATTACTAGACCATACCGGTCCCGTCGCGGCTTCGGAACGCAATGCGGCGCGCATTTTTAATGCAGACCACTGCTATTTCGTCACTAACGGAACATCGACTTCCAACAAAATGGTCTGGCATTCCACCGTAGCGCCGGGTGATATTGTGGTGGTCGACCGTAACTGCCATAAATCAGTGCTGCACTCGATCATTATGTGCGGTGCGATTCCTGTGTTTCTGATGCCTACTCGTAATCATCTGGGCATCATCGGACCGATACCGATCGAAGAATTCAAGATGGAAAACATCATGAAGAAGATCGAAGCGAATCCTTTTGCACGCGAAGCAAAAAACAAAAAGCCGCGCATCCTAACTATCACGCAATCGACTTATGACGGTGTGATCTATAACGTCGAAACTATCAAAGGAATGCTGGATGGAGAAATCGACACGCTGCACTTTGATGAAGCATGGCTGCCACATGCTAGCTTTCATGATTTTTACAAAGACATGCACGCTATTGGTAAAGACCGGCCACGTGCAAAAAAATCACTGATCTTTTCGACGCAATCAACGCACAAACTCTTGGCTGGCTTGTCGCAGGCATCGCAGATTTTGGTACAAGAATCCGAAACCGTACAGCTCGATCGCGACAGCTTCAATGAAGCCTACTTGATGCATATCTCCACCTCGCCGCAGTACGCCATTATCGCCTCGTGTGATATTGCTGCTGCAATGATGGAACCACCTGGTGGTACGGCGCTGGTTGAAGAAAGTATTTTAGAAGCGCTCGATTTCCGTCGCGCGATGAAAAAGATCGATCAGGAATGGGGCCAAGATTGGTGGTTCCAAGTCTGGGGACCAGAAACGTTTGCAGAAGAGGGGATCGGTGAGCCATCGGACTGGATGATCAATGGCAAAGACCAGTGGCATGGATTTGGAAAGATCGAATCCGGCTTCAATATGCTTGACCCTATCAAGGCCACTATCGTTACACCGGGTCTATCACTCGATGGTCATTTCGGCGAGACGGGCATCCCCGCTTCTATCGTTACTAAATATCTTGCTGAACACGGCGTTATTGTTGAAAAAGCGGGACTGTATTCCTTCTTCATCATGTTCACCATTGGTATTACTAAGGGTCGCTGGAATACGCTGCTCACAGCGCTACAGCAGTTCAAAGATGACTACGACAAAAATCAACCGATGTGGCGCATCCTGCCGGAATTCACCGCTGCTAATCCGCATTACGAACGCACTGGCTTACGTGATTTGTGTCAAAAGATTCACGACATGTATAAATCCTACGATGTCGCACGTTTAACGACTGAGATGTATCTGTCGGATATGCTGCCAGCGATGAAGCCATCCGACGCCTTTGCCAAAATGGCTCACAAAGAAATAGAACGCGTGCCTATCGATGAACTAGAAGGTCGCGTCACAGCTATTTTATTAACACCCTACCCACCCGGCATTCCCTTGTTGATTCCCGGCGAGCGTTTTAATAAAACGATTGTGGATTATTTGAAATTCGCGCGGGATTTCAATGAACACTTCCCGGGCTTTGAAACCGATGTTCATGGTTTAGTAAAAACCGTGGTGAACGGTGTCACAGGTTATTACGTCGACTGCGTGCCGCAGTAATTTTCGGTGGCTATAAAAAAACGGGCCTAGGCCCGTTTTTTTATTACTTAAACTTACTTAGGTTTTAGGTAGCGTCACGCCCTTTTGGCCCTGATACTTACCACCGCGGTCTTTGTAGGACGTTTCACACACTTCATCACTCTCAAAGAACAGCACCTGCGCACAACCTTCACCTGCATAAATTTTCGCGGGTAGTGGCGTGGTATTAGAAAATTCTAACGTAACAAAGCCCTCCCACTCAGGCTCAAAAGGTGTCACGTTAACGATGATGCCGCATCGCGCATACGTTGATTTGCCCAAGCAAATAGTCAAGACATTGCGTGGTATCCGAAAATATTCAATCGTGCGGGCCAAGGCAAATGAGTTCGGTGGAATGATGCAGACATCGCTCTTAATATCCACGAACGAATTTTCGTCGAAATTTTTCGGGTCAACGATCGTGCTGTTGATATTCGTAAAAATTTTGAATTCGTCAGCGCATCGTATATCGTAGCCATACGAGGACGTGCCGTAAGAGACGATGCGTTGGCCATTTTGCTCACGCACCTGGCCAGGCTCAAAGGGTTCGATCATGCCGTGGGACTCCGCCATGCGGCGTATCCACTTGTCAGATTTTATGGTCATGTTAGTAAAACAGAGATAGTGATTTCAAACCGGATTTTACGCGAAGCTTAATGGCGAGGCAGGAATGTTTTTTGGAGCAGTTTTCTGAAGGCGTATTTCGCTCTGCACACACACCTGTAATCTATTTTGGAGATTGCGGTTGATTGCACTGTTGGCAATATACTTCTCTGATGAATCGAACAACGTTGGCAATGCCAACTCGGCTTGCTTACGAACGGGCTCTTGGTCAGAAGACAAGCCTTCAATACAGGTCTTAACAGCCAAAATAAGCTTTTTCCTAGCACTCTCACTTACCAGGTTTATCGTCATTTTTGAATCGTCTTGGACGGTTACGCCTTGATCGTCAATCGGCGCTTCTTCGATAAAAATATCAACCATACTCTGAGCGCGCTCAGCCTTAGGGTTATTCCTAAAGTCACTTACCGCCTTAAGGAATTCCAAATTATCATTGTTATCCGCAGCCTGTGCAAACGCCTCGAATAGTTGGTAATCCTCGGGCTTCGTCAGCCGAGCATTCCAAAAACTTTCTGCTGTAGGCATATTGTCTGGAAATTTTGCCATCAAAGCACGAGTCGCATTTTTTAAATTAACGGTTCGCGCAGTAGGACCATTAGCCAAGTCACTAAGTTGTAATCGTTGTTGTTTGATCGGTGCATTAGTCTGAGAAGGGCCGCTCGAACTAGCCATATCAGTATTTTTGATCGCTCCGGTCGCCACGGCCTGGGTGTTTGGCGACATCGCAGCCCCGACACGACTAGCAAGTCCTTGCTGTGCCGCCTGCGTTTTTTTCGGGGTAGACATTGCTTGCCGTCGCAGACGAGTCACATCCGTGCTGCCGCGCTGAAACACCACACTGGTCTCACCAGAACCAGTGCTGCGTTTAGGCAGCCTCAGCTCCAGCTCTTGCTGACCTAACCCGGCGCTACGGCCCCGACCTACCTGATTAGTTCCCATGCGACGTACCTGATAAGAGTTTGCCTATTCAGATACGTAATAATTGACGGCACAAAGTTCTGCTCTAGTACAGCGTGCATGCATTGCACTAAGTCTTAATTAGCGCTGCATGGATTCCCACACTTTCTGTAGTCGTTTCACCGACACAGGCATCGGTGTCTTCAGCTCTTGGGCAAACAACGAGACCCGTAGTTCTTCTAACATCCAGCGAAACTCTTGCATTTTTGGGTCGCCATGCACGCCACTCTTCAATGCGCGCTGCCATGGCATAGCGGCTTGCTGCCATTCGCTCATTAACCGCGCATCGCGCGTAGGATCGGTCCTCAACTTATCTAACCTGACTTGCACGGCTTTCAAGTACCGCGGGAAATGAGCGAGTTGCCCATGCTCCGTCTCCACCACAAAACGTTTGTGTATCAGTGACTGTAGTTGCGCTTGCATGTCGGCCTGCGCGGCTGTGTGTGCTTTCAGTGCTTGCAGCTTTTTAGGCAAGGTATGGTATTCACCTAAAATCTGTCCAATCAAACGCGCTATTTCATTGACCAATAAATTCAGCCGCGCCTTACCTTCGTCACGCCTCTGATTAAATTCGTTGGCATTCGTCGGTAGTGGTAATTGCAAACAAGCGCGCGTCAGACCTGCTTGTATGATTTGATCGCGTAATTCTTCTTGCGAACCCAGCGCCATAAACTGCATACCCATTTGCTGTAAACCGGTGACATTTTTTTCAAGATATTTGAGTTGCTCTTTTAGCTGTAGCGAAAACAAGCGCTGCAGGCCATATCTATGGAAAGTAGCGGCTTCATTCGGATCATCAAATACTTCAAGATCACAATGCGTTACACGATCAACCAAGGCAGGAAATCCAATCAAAGTTTGTTTACCTTGTTGAATTTCGAGTAACTCAGGCAAAGCATCGAACGACCACGTCGTTAACTGTTGAAAATTGGCCGGTCCAGCTGCACTACGACTTTGCGTAGGTTTGGTACTAACTGCGGCACTCGTACTAACAGCATTGTCAACGGGTACTGCTTGCTCAGCGATTTTTTGAAACTGCTCGCGAGCCTGCGTACCTAACTCTGCTTGCAATGCCGAGAGGTTGCGCCCCATATCC
>CANGFL010000084.1 GCA_947453015.1 Oxalobacteraceae bacterium
GGAATACGGAAGGCGACAAAAAAGGCATCGGTATAGACCGACGCGCCGAAAGTTCGGGCGATCAGGAACTCGCGGACCAGTCCGGTGATGCGGGAGAGCATCGTCATGCCAGATACGGTGGCGAGCGTTTTGTGCAAATTCATGGGAGCCGATTATAGCGGTAGGCTTTTTGCGGCAGGTCGGCCGGATAGGCTGGTTTCTGGAGGCTTAACAAAGCAGCATCAATCTTGCGGTCTGAAATCGTTCGTTCATTCTTAAAAAGAAAATATTTCAGCGCTTATCTTTGCTCTTTGCTTGTCCTAAGCCCATTGTCAGCCTTGCCAGAAGTTTGCCCAGGGCATTAAAACCCGCTATAATCTTCGTTTTTCGAAATTCCGCTCGGAGCAGTGCTCCCGGCTATATATCAGGAACAAATCATGGCAAATACCGCACAAGCGCGTAAGCGCGCTAGGCAAGCTGTCAAGCTGAATGCGCACAATTCCAGTCAGCGCTCGACGCTTCGCACCGCGATCAAAGCCGTTCGTAAAGCTATTGAGTCTGGCGACAAAGCGTCCGCTGCTCAGGTTTTTCAGGCATCAGTGTCTGTGATCGATCGTATCGCTGACAAAAGAATCATTCACAAAAACAAAGCAGCTCGTCACAAGAGCCGTCTTTCCGCCGCAATCAAAGCCTTAGCTTAATTTTGCGGCCTGGTTTATCCAGGTGAAGCAGTAAAGTATCTAAAACCCGTTAGGTTCAATGCCTGACGGGTTTTTTACTTTGGCAGGCCGCCTACCTTAGTGCCGGGTTTGAGATTCTTTTGTTTGAACCATCCCTGATTCATTTCCAACGCATATCGTGCTGGTTTTTTTGTGCAGTGAGCATCTTGAGTCTGCGGTTGCATATCTTCGATATTGATAATGGTGTCAGCCTCGTCAATGAATGCAACTGAAAGCGGCAGGGGTGTATTTTTCATCCACATACAGACCATTCGGCTTTCGGGAAAACGAAACACCATACCTTCATTCGGGCCCATTTTTTCGCGGTACATCAGCCCTTGCGCGCGTTCTTCTTCTCGCAGCGCGACTTCTGCTTGTACCAGATGTATACCGAGGTTGAGCGTAGTGACTGGAAATCGTTGCTGGGCATGCGCTTGAAAACTGATAAGCAGCTGCGCAAATAGCGCAGCGAACATAATTTTTTTCATTATTCGTGATGGTGGTTACTGAAGTAATGCGGAAACAGGCGTCTGGTTAGTCAAGTTTAATGGCATGTGACTTTGAAGCTTGAATTTTTATTTTGGGATTGTAACTGCGTAACTACCTTACTGAGTAAGGGCATCCATCGGAAATGCGGCGCCTTCATTTCCATTCTTCCTCGTCAATCACTCGCCATTCCCCAGGCCAAAGAGGATGATTGGAGAGGGAGAAGGGGCCAATCGAACTTCTAATTAATCGAAGTGTGGGTAAGCCAACGGCTGCGGTCATGCGCCGTACCTGACGATTTTTACCTTCAGCCAGCGTGATCGCGAGCCATGCCACGGGAATGTTTTTGCGTTCGCGCACCGGTGGGTCGCGTGGCCATAACCAATTAGGTGATTCGATGATGGCAGCTTTACTGCCGCGGGTTGTGAAGTCGCCCAAATTAATCGGCTGCCTAAGCGCTTGAAGTTGGCTTTCAATCGGCGTGCCCTCGACTTGGACCAGATAGGTTTTTTCCTTGCCATAGTCGGGGTGACTGATCTCTTGTTGTAGCTGCCCGTTATCCGTTAGCAGCATCAAGCCTTCGCTGTCCGCATCCAGTCGTCCAGCCGGATATACATTCGGCAAATCAATGTATGAAGCGAGTGTTTTACGAGTTTCATGAGCCGAGAATTGGCTCATGACGCCATAGGGTTTATTAAATAAAATCAATGACATGAGTAATTTTTTGGGGTGTGTGGGTCATGTCTGATAGAGCGCGAAACCTAAGTAAATTGAGTTTATCCTGCGTATCGTGTCACACTTGTTTGTATGGCGAACTGCGAAATTCTAGTGCATAATGTGAAAAGCAGTCTTATGTCTTATATAAGACACGCCAACAGCAGCACACAGAACTCAATAAAGTGCTTTGCCGTTCACAAGACGCAAAATACAATTTCTTTATCCGCCAAAATCTTCGGAGATAACGATGTATCAACATATTAAAGTGCCCGCCGAGGGTAAGAAAATCACAGTTAACGCTGACTATTCTCTCGATGTGCCCGATAACCCGGTTATTCCGTACATTGAGGGTGATGGCACGGGCGTTGATATTAGTCCCGTGATGATTAAGGTGATTGATGCAGCAGTTGCTAAGGCCTATGGCGGTAAACGCAAAATCAGCTGGATGGAAATTTATGCTGGCGAAAAATCGACCATGGTTTATGGACCTGATGTGTGGCTGCCTGAAGAAACACTGAAAGTCCTGAAGGACTATGTCGTATCGATCAAAGGTCCTCTGACCACGCCTGTCGGCGGTGGCATTCGTTCATTGAACGTTGCTTTACGCCAGGAACTGGATCTGTATGTTTGTTTGCGTCCGGTTCGTTACTTCAAGGGCGTACCTTCACCACTGCGTGAGCCTGAAAAAACAGACATGGTGATCTTCCGTGAGAATTCAGAAGATATCTACGCCGGCATCGAGTGGCAAGAAGGTACGGATGGTGCAAAAAAAGTGATCGATTTCCTGATTAAGGAAATGGGTGTTAAGAAGATTCGTTTCCCGCAAACGTCGGGTATTGGCGTTAAGCCTGTGTCACGCGAAGGTACCGAGCGCCTCGTCCGCAAAGCTATTCAGTACACGATTGACAACGACAAGCCTTCACTGACAATCGTTCACAAGGGCAACATCATGAAGTACACCGAAGGTGGCTTCCGTGATTGGGCGTATGCACTGGCACAAAAAGAGTTTGGCGCTACCCTGATTGATGGCGGCCCTTGGTGCAGTTTTAAAAATCCTAAGACTGGCAAAGACATCATCGTCAAGGATTCGATCGCAGATGCGTTCTTGCAGCAGATCTTATTGCGTCCAAACGAGTACAGCGTTATCGCCACATTGAACTTAAATGGTGATTACATCTCTGATGCTCTGGCAGCACAGGTTGGCGGTATTGGTATTGCGCCTGGTGCGAATTTGTCTGATTCGGTCGCGATGTTTGAAGCGACGCATGGTACAGCGCCTAAATATGCCGGTAAGGACTACGTTAACCCAGGTTCGCTGATTCTCTCGGCTGAGATGATGTTGCGCCATATGGGCTGGTTTGAGGCGGCTGATCTGGTAATTAGTTCGATGGAGAAATCCATCACTTCCAGAAAGGTCACCTATGATTTTGCTCGTTTGATGGAAGGCGCGACGCAGATGTCTTGCTCCGGATTTGGCGATGTAATGATTTCAAATATGTAATTATTGAATCGGCTTAGCTCTTGCTCAATGGTCTGAGGAACGTATTTCTGTAAAGTCTCAGGTCATTGCAGCAAGCTGGGTCAGCGCCAAAAAATAAAAACCCCCGGTTTTGCCAGGGGTTTTTGAGAGGGTCCTAATGGGTAATCAGGCGTTTTGAATGTTAGAAGCTTGCTTGCCTTTGGGGCCTTGCGTTACTTCGAACGATACTTTTTGCCCTTCTTTGAGGGTTTTGAAGCCATTCATCTGAATCGCGGAAAAGTGCGCGAACAGATCTTCGCCACCATCATCCGGAGTGATAAAACCGAAGCCTTTGGCGTCGTTAAACCACTTTACAGTACCAGTTGCCATAAAAAGCGTCTTTCTTTAAGAACGAATCACACGAGCCCTAAAAGCAAGAAGCCTCGCGTAACGCTGCCCCCTCTTATTATTGCTCCTCCTATATCAATTAGTGCCAACCCGCACGTTTATTGATCTTTTGCATTGTTCGCGTAAAAAATCTAAAAGTCAAGTTAATTGCCAAAAGAACCAGACTTGCCGGAACTTATTGAGAATCCAGGATTGGCGGGCCTTTTCCAGCTAGCGCCCTGCGCATAGCGAGGAAAGCGCGTAATATCGATGAAAGAGTAAGGATATGACTGGTTTAACCTGTTACGCAGGTAGATGAAAGCATTAGAATAGAAGCATGGCAACTAACGAAGAGAATGATAACGGCACGGCTCTGATTACCAAGGAGCAAAAGGAAGCGGTTAAGCCGCCTTCCATGTATCAGGTGCTGTTGCTAAATGATGATTACACCCCGATGGAATTCGTGGTTGCTATCATTCAAGAGTATTTCAACAAAGACCGTGAGAACGCTACACAAATTATGTTGAAAGTGCATCGTGATGGTAAAGGATTGTGCGGGGTTTATCCCAAGGATATAGCCAGTACAAAAGTAGAGCTTGTTTTAACCCACGCCCGAAAGGCTGGGCACCCGCTGCAGTGTGTGATGGAGGAAGCATGATCGCCCAGGAACTTGAAGTTAGTTTGCACATGGCCTTTGTTGAGGCTCGACAAGCACGACATGAATTTATTACTGTCGAGCATCTCTTGCTTGCGCTACTAGACAATCCCTCAGCGGCAGAGGTTTTACGTGCGTGTGCGGTGAATGTTGATGATCTCCGTAAAACTCTCACCAACTTTATTACAGACAATACACCGACGGTCCCCGGTACGAGCGAAGTTGATACTCAACCGACCTTAGGTTTTCAACGTGTCATTCAACGTGCCATCATGCACGTACAGTCGGCTTCGAATGGTAAGAAAGAAGTCACAGGCGCCAACGTGTTGGTGGCTATCTTTGGTGAAAAAGATTCGCATGCTGTCTACTACCTGCATCAGCAGGGAGTAACGCGACTCGACGTCGTTAATTTTATTTCGCATGGTGTGCGCAAGGATCAACAATCCGAATCGCAAAAAGCACCTGAAGGTGTGGAAGAAGGCACCTCAGAAGGTCAGCAAAAAGAAAGTGCGCTCGACCAATTTACTCAGAATCTCAACAAGCTGGCTGCTGAAGGAAAAATCGATCCATTGATTGGTCGTGAAGCTGAAGTCGAGCGAGTGATTCAAACCTTATGCCGTCGCCGTAAAAACAATCCTTTGTTGGTGGGTGAGGCAGGCGTTGGTAAAACAGCGATTGCTGAAGGTCTCGCATGGCGTGTAACGCAAGGCGACGTGCCAGAGATTTTGCAAAACGCTGTTGTGTACTCGCTAGACATGGGCGCTTTGTTGGCAGGTACTAAATATCGCGGTGATTTCGAGCAGCGCTTGAAAGCGGTATTGAAACAAATGAAAAACAATCCCAATGGGATTTTGTTTATCGATGAGATTCATACCATCATCGGTGCAGGTTCTGCTTCGGGCGGTACGTTAGATGCGTCTAACCTACTGAAGCCAGCGCTATCTAGCGGTCAGTTGAAATGTATCGGTGCTACTACCTTTACTGAATACCGCGGTGTGTTTGAAAAAGACCATGCGCTGTCACGTCGTTTCCAGAAAATCGATGTGAATGAGCCGACGGTTGAGCAAACTATTCAGATTTTGCGTGGATTGAAATCACGCTTCGAAGAACATCATGGCGTGAAGTACTCTGCTTCTGCGCTGACCTCAGCGGCTGAATTGGCTGCGCGCTTTATCAATGATAGACATTTGCCTGATAAGGCGATTGATGTCATCGACGAAGCCGGTGCAGCTCAGCGCATTCTTCCAAAATCGAAACAGAAAAAAACCATTGGTAAGCCAGAGATCGAGGACATCATTTCCAAGATCGCTCGCGTGCCGGCAGCATCGGTCAATCAAGATGACCGCACCAAGTTGCAAACGATCGATCGCGATCTGAAGAATGTGGTGTTTGGACAGGATCCCGCAATTGAAGCTTTGGCTGCTGCCATCAAAATGGCTCGCGCTGGTTTGGGTAAAACGGATAAGCCGATTGGTTCGTTCTTATTCTCTGGTCCTACAGGTGTAGGAAAAACCGAGGTCGCCAAACAACTCGCCTTTATCTTAGGTATTGAGTTGATTCGTTTTGATATGTCCGAATACATGGAGCGGCATGCGGTTAGTCGTTTGATTGGTGCGCCACCGGGTTATGTGGGATTTGATCAAGGTGGTTTGTTGACTGAGGCTGTCACCAAAAAACCGCATTCTGTGTTGCTGCTCGATGAGATAGAAAAAGCGCATCCGGATGTGTTCAACATCCTGCTGCAAGTGATGGATCACGGAACACTCACGGATAACAATGGTCGCAAAGCTGACTTCCGTAACGTGATCATCATCATGACTACCAATGCCGGAGCTGAAAGTCTGCAGAAGCGGACCATGGGCTTTACAGAGTCTAAGCAAGCGGGCGATGAAATGATTGATATCAAGCGTATGTTTACGCCTGAATTCCGCAATCGTTTGGATGCGATCATCA
>CANGFL010000085.1 GCA_947453015.1 Oxalobacteraceae bacterium
AACGCAACGTGTGCAGTGTATGCAACGGCTCATCTCTTTCATAGAGATCAGTGGACCAGCATCTTTAGCATGAACCACACGTTTTTCTTCTTCGTATCGCGAAGAGGATGGGCCATAACCCACAGCTAAATCTTGCAACTGACATTCACCGCCTTGATCGCAAATAGGGCAATCGAGCGGATGATTGATCAACAAAAATTGCATTACATCTTTTTGTGCCTTCACCGCTTTTTCGCTGTGCGTGCGAACGATCATGCCGGCGGTCACTGGCGTTGCACAAGCGGGCAAGGGTTTCGGTGCCTTCTCGACTTCGACTAAACACATACGGCAGTTAGCCGCGATGGAAAGTTTTTTGTGATAACAAAAGTGAGGAATATACGTGCCCAAGCGATTGGCGGCATCCATCACCATGGAGCCCTCCAGCACCTCGACTTTTTTACCGTCTATTTCGATCTCAACCATGATTGTCCCGGTCAGATATAGGTCGGCACAAGGCAACGCTTGTGCTCGATGTGATACGCAAACTCATCTTTAAAATTCTTGATCATGGCGCGCACCGGCATAGCGGCGGCATCACCCAGTGCGCAAATTGTGCGCCCCTGAATACCATCACACACAGAATTCAGTAGATCCAGATCGTCAGCTCTACCCTGACCATGCTCAATACGATGCACCATGCGATACAGCCAACCAGTGCCTTCGCGGCACGGCGTACATTGACCGCAGGATTCTTCGTAATAGAAATACGATAGTCGCAACAACGACTTCACCATGCAGCGGTCTTCATTCATCACGATCACTGCACCCGAACCCAACATAGAGCCAGCTTTCGCAATCGAGTCGTAATCCATATCGGTTTGCATCATCAAATCGCCTTTCAACACAGGCATCGATGAACCACCAGGAATAACAGCCTTAATTTTTTTACCATCGCGCATGCCACCGGCTAATTCAAGCAATGTAGCGAACGGCGTTCCAAGCGGTACTTCGTAGTTACCCGGTTTAGCGACGTCGCCTGACACAGAAAAAATCTTGGTGCCGCCATTATTTGGTTTGCCTATAGCTGCGTAGGCTTCACCACCCAAACTCAGTGCAAACGGAACTGCTGCAAATGTCTCGGTATTGTTAATCGTGGTGGGCTTGCCATACAAACCAAAACTCGCGGGGAACGGTGGCTTGAAACGTGGCTGACCTTTTTTACCTTCCAGCGATTCGAGCAATGCGGTTTCTTCACCGCAGATGTAAGCACCGTATCCATGAAATGCATGCAGCTGGAACGAAAAATTCGAGCCCAAAATACGATCACCCAGGAAACCCGCAGCGCGGGCTTCGTCTAAGGCTTCTTCGAAACGCTCGTAGACATCCCAGATTTCGCCGTGAATATAGTTGTAACCCACGGGGATACCCATCGCGTAGGCACCAATAGCCATACCTTCGATTACCGTATGCGGGTTATAACGAAGAATATCTCTATCTTTAAACGTACCCGGCTCACCCTCATCTGAATTACAGACTAAGTATTTTTGACCTGGGAATTGGCGCGGCATGAAACTCCACTTCAATCCCGTTGGAAAACCTGCGCCTCCACGTCCACGCAATGACGATGCTTTGAGTTCAGCAATCACCTGTTCCGGTGGAATATTTTCGGTAAGGATGCGGCGCAGTGACGCATAGCCGCCGCGCTTGACGTAATCGGCGAGGCGCCAGTTAGCACCATCGAGACCCGCCAAGATCAAGGGCTGAATATGACGATCATGAAGGCAAGTCATTTTTTCAACTCCGCTAGCAAAGCATCGATTTTTTCATTCGACATGTGACTGCACATGCGTTTGTTATTCACTAGCAGCACCGGCGAATCACCGCACGCTCCCATGCACTCACCTTCAACTAAAGTGAACTGACCATCAGCGGTTGTTTGGCGATAGTCGATACCCAATTTTTCTTTGAGATAGGCCGCGGCTTTTTCTCCACCTGATAAAGCGCAAGGCAAGTTAGTACAAATCGTTACCTTGTGTTTGCCGACCGGCTTCAAGTCATACATGTTGTAAAAGGTTGCCACTTCCTGAACCGCGATCGCAGGCATGCCAATGTAATCGGCTACATCTTGCATCACTTCGGGCGAGACCCAACCACGCTCATCTTGCGCAATGGCGAGCGCCGCCATCACCGCTGATTGGCGTTGATCCGCAGGGAACTTTGCGAGTTCACGATCTATTTTTTTATACGCTTGCTCTGATAACAGCATCGACTAACCTTTTGGATAAAACCGCTTAGCGGTCAATCTCACCAAACACAATATCTTGCGTGCCAATGATTGTTACAGCATCTGCAATCATGTGACCCTTAGCCATTTCATTCAAACCTTCCAGGTGGGCAAACCCGGGGGCACGTATCTTTAATCGGTAAGGCTTATTTGCACCATCCGAAATTAAGTAGATACCAAACTCACCTTTAGGATGCTCAACAGCCGCATAGGCTTCACCTTGCGGCACGTGGAAACCTTCAGTAAATAATTTAAAGTGGTGAATCAACTCTTCCATGTTGGATTTCATATCCACACGCGAAGGCGGTGCCACTTTGTGGTTATCCGTCATGACCGGACCTGAGTTGTTACGCAACCACTCAACACACTGCTTAATAATACGATTGGATTGGCGCATTTCTTCAACGCGCACCAGATAGCGGTCATAGCAATCGCCATTCACGCCTACCGGAATATCAAAATCCATTAAATCGTAAACTTCATAGGGCTGCTTCTTACGCAGATCCCACTCAATCCCTGAACCACGCAACATCGCACCGGTAAAACCCATCTGCAACGCACGCTCTGGCGACACCACACCAATACCCACTAAGCGCTGCTTCCAGATACGGTTATCTGTTAACAGCGTTTCATATTCATCGACATAGGTTGGAAAACGATTTGTAAAGTCTTCGATAAAGTCGAGCAATGAACCCTGACGATTATCGTTGAGTCGCGTGATGGCTTTCGCGTTGCGAATCAATGACGCTTTGTATTGCGGCATGCTATCGGGCAGATCACGATACACACCACCTGGACGGTAATAAGCTGCGTGCAATCGCGCACCGGAGACAGCTTCGTAACAGTCCATCAAATCTTCGCGTTCACGGAAGGCATACAAGAACACGCCCATCGCACCCACATCTAATGCATGCGCGCCTAACCACAGCAGGTGATTCAATATGCGCGTGATTTCATCAAACATCACACGAATATATTGCGCACGCAAAGGCACTTCCACGTTCAGCAATTTTTCAATCGCCATCACGTAAGCATGCTCGTTACACATCATTGAGACGTAATCGAGCCTATCCATGTACGGCACGGATTGCAGATAGGTGCGCGTTTCAGCGAGCTTTTCAGTCGCACGATGCAACAAGCCGATGTGTGGATCTGCTCGTTGAATAACTTCGCCATCCAACTCCAACACGAGACGCAACACACCATGCGCTGCCGGATGCTGAGGTCCAAAATTGAGCGTGTAGTTCTTAATTTCAGCCACGAAGTATCACTCCCTTAATCAACACATTACGAAGGGAAGTAGATGTCTCAATTTTGGCGGAAACCAAAATCATTAAGGAATTGTTGAACACGCTGTTATTAAAAGTTGCCATGACTATTTAACACCGTAGTTATCTTCACGAATCACACGCGGAACGTTCTCACGCGGCTCAATCGTGACGGGCTGA
Organism: Oxalobacteraceae bacterium; assembly: GCA_947453015.1. Taxonomy (GTDB): domain Bacteria; phylum Pseudomonadota; class Gammaproteobacteria; order Burkholderiales; family Burkholderiaceae_D; genus Pernthalerella. The sequence continues at coordinate 3,712 of CANGFL010000085.1, forward strand.
TAAATCACCCGCTTTTGTTCAGGGTCGTAGCGCATCTCTACATAACCGCTGATCGGAAAATCTTTGCGGAAGGGATGACCAATAAAACCGTAATCGGTCAGCAAACGACGCAGATCGTCATGTCCTTCAAACAGAATGCCGAATAAATCAAACGCTTCGCGCTCATACCAATTGGCAGAAGACCAAATTGGACAAACCGAAGGGATCACAGGTAAATCATCGTCGCTAGCAAAGGTGCGTACACGTAAACGCCAGTTATGCGTTACCGATAACAAATGTGCGACCACAGCGAAACGAGCGCCATTCCATGCGCCATCACCATAGCCGGAGTAATCAACGCCACAAAGATCGAGCAACTGCTCAAATCGAGTAGATGAATGATCACGCAAATCCTGCATCGCCGATAAATAATCGGACGATTTGATGACTAGCGTTATTTCGCCGAGCTCGTCGGTCAGAGAGTGAATTTTTTCACCCAATACCAGCTGCAAAGCATTTTTGAGATTGTCGAGTTGGGTGCTCATGTCTGGATTCGTTGAATTCAGCGGGCGATGGTGTTGGTACGGCGGATTTTGTTTTGCAATTGCATGATCCCGTACAACAGCGCCTCAGCAGTCGGTGGGCATCCAGGAACATAAATATCGACCGGAACGATACGATCACAACCGCGAACGACTGAATAAGAGTAATGGTAGTAACCACCACCATTCGCGCAAGAACCCATCGATATGACCCAGCGTGGCTCAGCCATTTGGTCATATACCTTGCGCAGGGCCGGTGCCATCTTGTTGCAAAGTGTGCCAGCCACAATCATCACATCAGATTGTCTGGGAGACGGACGAAACACCACACCAAAACGATCGAGATCGTAGCGTGACGCACCTGCATGCATCATCTCAACCGCGCAGCAAGCCAGACCAAAGGTCATCGGCCAGAGCGAACCTGTACGAGTCCAGTTGATTAGCTTGTCAGCAGTCGTCGTGACAAAGCCTTCGTTGAGTAAACCTTCAATAGCCATTGATCATTCCCAATCTAGGGCGCCTTTTTTCCACTCGAAAATCAGGCCCACCACCAGCACACCAAGAAAAATCATCATCGCCCAAAAACCCAGCAATCCAATGTCGCTCATAGCAACCGCCCAAGGCACAAGAAACGCAACCTCGAGATCGAAAAGTATGAAGAGTATGGCGACCAGGTAGTAGCGCACATCAAACTTCATACGCGCATCTTCAAATGCTTCGAAACCGCATTCGTAGGCGGAAGTTTTTTGTGCGTCCGGTCTGTGCGGCCCAAGCAGGCGGCCCAGAATTTGGGGAGCAACACCGACAACAATACCGACACCAATGAACAACAATATCGGCAGGTAGTTTTCGAGGTTCACAATAGTCGCAGTAGAAAAATCAGATGAAATTATCACCCAACATGGAGCCAAAACGACAACCCTGTCATTTCAGCAAAAAGCCAGCAAAAGGCAACCTCTTACTGGCCCGCTAGATTATTTTTTAACTGGTGCCGACGGCGAGACTCGAACTCGCACAGCTTACGCCACTACCCCCTCAAGATAGCGTGTCTACCAATTTCACCACGTCGGCAAAAGCATGCCATTTTAACCTGCTTTGAGATACCAATTCAACGCAGTATCGTTTGCGATTAATCGATCTGAAATAATCGAGAAATCGCTAACGATTAGCGTTTCATTCGTGACCTGCAAGTCGTTGATTTACATGAGCCAAACTCAAGAATCAATGGAATACATCTAACTAACTGCTACGCACTAGCAGCCACTCAGGACTTACTTCGGTATCTCGTTCGATTGACCTGAAGCAGGGGTTACAGATTGTGACTGGCCAGTCGCGTTTTGTGGCTTGGCCGGTGCTGTCGAATTTGCTGGAGTTGCAGGTATCTGATCCATCACACCTGCACCGCCGGCAGCGATAGGACGGCTACCGATAAAACTCAACGCCAGTGTGGCCACAAAAAATACAGCCGCTGCGATACCGGTTGAACGTGAAAGAAAATTCGACGATCCACTCGCGCCAAATAAACTACCCGAAGCACCCGAGCCAAATGCCGCACCCATATCAGCGCCCTTGCCATGCTGAAGCAGCACTAAACCAATAATAATCAGCGCAGTTACGACCTGCACAACGATAACAATACCAAGCAAAGTATTCATGATTGAATTTCCGTCATTCTATTAAATCAGTTACTACAATTTTTGTTACTAGGATCGGCGTTGCACGCATTTACGCAGGTGCGAGTTTGCAAATACAACGGTCGATTAACTTTAAATTACATTCGTTATTAAGCCGCCGCCGCAATCGCTAAAAAATCGGCTGCTTTCAATGACGCCCCGCCTATTAATCCGCCATCAATATCTAACATAGCAAGTAATTCTCTGGCGTTGTCTGGCTTCATGCTGCCGCCATACAAAATACGAATCGTATTAGCTGCAGTCGCATCAGCACGAGCTAACGCTGCACGAATTACTGCATGAACTTGTTGCGCCATCTCAGGCGTAGCTGTCTTACCCGTGCCGATCGCCCATAC
>CANGFL010000086.1 GCA_947453015.1 Oxalobacteraceae bacterium
GGATGCAAGAAGTAATGGTCACCGCGCGCACCAACAATCACACCGTCCGGTAAGGCTGTGCCCAAGCGCTCGAGTGAACTCTCGGCCAGTGGCAAGACCAACAGTGATGATTTCATCAAACCACGTTGTGAAGCCTGGCGCACGAACGTGTCTAAATCACCGCCCCATGACGTCGACAAGATCACATCAGGATGCAATGCTTGCAAACGACTAATTTCGGTGGAGTAGTCGGTTGCACCGAATTTTGGAAACAACTCAGCAACGATTTTTACATCCGGTTTGAGTGCGAGCAGCGCATTACGAAACAATTCCCATGAATCGCGTCCCCATGCGTAATCCTGATTCATTACCGCGATGGTTTTGATATCGGGTTTGGTTTTCAAGAGATACAGAACCGTAGACACCATCTCGATGGTGGCATTCGCTTGTGTGCGCGTTACATAGCGATAGCGCTTTTCTTCGAGAACTTTTTCAGTGCCGCAGTCCCACAAAATGTTCAACACTTTTAAATCTTCAGCGACTGGCGCAATGATGTTGCAGTTACCGCTAGAAACAGCAGATAACATTACTTTTGTACCTGTTTCCTGAACTACGCGACGGTACTCAGACAAAAGTTTGTCTGCTCCCACGCCTTCATCAATGTACGTCGGAACAATCTTCACACCGTTGATGCCACCAGCGGCATTCAGCTGTTCAATGTACAAATCAGCCGCAGCCATACCAGGGACACCAAACACTGACGCAGGCCCCGAAAGAAAGGTCGTGATACCGACTTTCAACTCGGTAGGTTTGCTCTGCGCGAGCGCACCTGATACAGCTAGCGCAGTTAGCGCACCCGCAAAAATACGCGACAGTGTTTTGATTTTCATATTGAGGTCTCCGATGAAGAAATCATTTCAACTAATTGATTTGGAACAGGTTTTTAGTGTTAGCGAGGGGGAAATCTGGGTCAGTAGTAGCTTGTTTTGCCAAGCTCATTGATCAATTTTCGTTTAACTTACAATCGCAACATAGATTGATCAAATAATTATTAATTCGCCAATAATTTTTTTATTATTTATATACCCACTATAAGAGTCTGAACCACCGGCATTTATTCGGCAAGACAAGTTTTTTAAAGAGTCCATTTTGAAAATACGAAACCAAAAGCATATTCTCACGCACAGCATCATTCATGAATGAATTTAACAGTGGTTTTAATTATTCTCCTTTGTAGTCATGGTATTACGCATTGTGTGCAGCGCAACATCCCACTCTTTAACTGATCAATCACGCTATTTAACAAACTAATCGGGTGTTGACATGGCGGAAAGCACCATGCACCATGCGATCAAGGTTAATAGCGGACTGGTATTTTTCGTGCGCTCATTTTCCCCAAAAAAGTAGAAAATCGATGTAAGTCCCTGACTATGTTGGTTTAAAGCCGGGGATTTATTCGGTACGCGCGTATAAAAAGGCGATTAATCACCACCACGGAGGAAGACTCATGAAAAAAACCGGTTTGTTGGCTTCTATGCTGGCTGCACTGGCTATCAGCGCTGCTCCTGCAGCGCAATCGCAAGAACTGTACTGGGCAACCAGTGGTTACTTCGGTCCTTTTAACATTCAAGGCCTGATCCCAACTTATCCAAAAGCTAAAGACATCACGATCCCAGTGTCAATGTGGATCCTGAAGCACCCTAAAGGTATCGTAGTATTTGATACAGGTAACAACGCTGCTATTTCCGACGGCGCTGATAACTGCAAAAAATACTGGGCTGCCGGTAGCTGCGACTTCCTGAAGCCTAGCCAAAAGCGTTCGGACGTTATCGATCAGCAGTTGGCTAAGCTGGGCATCAAAGTTGACGACGTTAAAGTTGTTGTGTCATCGCACAGCCACTTGGATCACAGCGGCAACATCGCTTTGTTCCCAAAAGCTGTTCACGTGTATCAGAAGAAAGAACTGTATCAAGGTTACTGGCCTGAGAAATTCCAAGGCCGTGCAGCTAACGGTACGTTCGTTCTGAACGATCTGGTAGCAGCTCGTGACTACGACTTCTATGAACTTGACGGCGACTATGACTTGTTCGGCGACGGCAAAGTGAAGATTATCTCGACTCCTGGCCACACAATTGGTCACCAGTCGATGAAAGTCACACTGGGCAGCGGCCAAGTGATCATCATGTCGCAAGATGCTGTCTGGATGCAGGAAAACTTGGATGGCTACGCTGCTGGTCTGAACTTCAGCATCCAAGCTTACACAAATTCGCTCGAGAAATTGAAGCGTATGCGTGATCTGGAAGGTGCTAAGCTGTTGATGGCTCACGACAAGAATCAGTTTGATTCACAGGGCGGCAACAAGTGGCAGAAGTAATATAACTGCCTAGCTTCATGCGAAAAGCCCCCGTCATGCGGGGGCTTTTTTTTACTAAAGTGGTAATGATTGACTGCAATGATAGAACTAACCAATGTAGTAAAGCGCTACGGATCCAAGACCATCATTCACAACATCACTTTCGATGTTAAGAAAGGTGAAATCGTAGGCTTCTTGGGTCCGAATGGTGCTGGCAAGACCACCACCATGCGCATGATTGCGGGTTTTACTGAGGCCACGTCAGGTACAGTAAAAGTCGCTGGTTTTGACATGGCGAACCAACGCGATCAGGCGGCGACTCGATTGGGTTATTTGCCCGAGTCCCCTCCTCTGTATGACATTCTTGATGTCACCTCGTATTTAACGTTTGTAGCGCGCGCTAAAGGCGTGCCGACTGCACGTATTCAACAAAATCTCGATCGCGTTATCAGTGCTTGCCGTCTAGAAGCCGTAACGACGAAAGAATGCTACAAGCTCTCCAAAGGTTATCGGCAACGCGTAGGGCTGGCGCAAGCGCTGCTCGGCGAACCGGATGTCTTGTTACTTGATGAACCTACCGCGGGTTTAGATCCAGGACAAATTCAAGAAACGCGTGAAGTCATTCGCAACTTTGGTCGTGACCATGCGGTGCTGATTTCTACGCACATACTGCCTGAAGTTACGCTGATTTGTCAGCGTGTAGCCATCATTAATGGCGGCCGCATACTCGCTGTCGATTCGCCGGAAGGCTTGCAACGCGCTGCCGATCAAAGCAATAGTGTTTTGCTCGATGCTGCAGGTGATAGACAGGCAATTGAGCAATCACTCAAAGCCGTAGCGGGAGTGCTAGATACCATTATTCATCCCCATCCTGTACGTGATGGTGTGTTCAGTATTGAATGTCGTGTCCAGAATGACGCAGGTGTCGAAGGTCGCATAGCACGTGCTGCAACGTCTGTCTCTGAACTGTATCGACTTGAACGTCGTCAACCCACACTTGAAAATGTCTTCTTGAGCTATATCGGTCATGAAGCCGGAAAATCTGCTGACCACAAGGAGGCCGCATGAACGCAATGACAGGCCTAAAGGCAATCTATTCCAAGGAAATACTGAGCTATTTCCGCTCGCCGATTGCGTATTTCGTGATCGCAGTTTTCTTGCTGGGTACCGGCTACTTCTTCACCTACAACATCTTCCTAACCGGTGTAGGTACGATGGATTCAACATTGCAGAATATGGGCATTCTGTTGTTGATCATTGCCCCCGTACTGACTATGCGTATTTTTTCAGCTGAGTACAATGCGCGGACCATGGAATTACTCATGACTCTGCCTATACAAACTTGGCAGGTGGTGGTCGGCAAATACCTCGGTACAGTAACCATCTTTTTGCTGATGACGCTAGCGACCTGCATCAACTTGATACCTTTGTATCTGTATGGCACTCCGCAGACTTTGAATATTCTTTCAGGGTATATTGGCTTTATTTTGCTTGGTATGACCTGTATCGCGATTGGCCAATTCTTCTCAGCGCTGACTGAAAACCAGATTGTCGCCGCGCTCATTACTATTCCTGTTTTGTTAGGGTTTTGGTTTGTAGGTCATTTGCAGCAACTGCAATCGTCGATCATGATGCGCGATTTGGTCGCTCATCTATCCTTTGCATTACATTTTGCAGATTTCATACGTGGCCTGCTGCGCTCTGATGGCGTGATTTATTTCCTTGCCGTCATCGCTGCCGCACTGACCCTCAACACCAGCTATCTGCAACTGCGTCGCTGAACCGAACACATAGAGTATCTGATCCATGGAAAATTCACTCCGTTACGGCTTATTTCTAATTGCAGGCGTGCTGTTACTAGCGGCCTCGCTATTTGCAAGTGCGCTGATTGTTAGTTCGTCCTTTTTATCAATTTTGCTGTTGATTGCCGGTCTTGGGCTGTGTGGTTTCTCGCTGTACCAACTGCGTATAGACGTGATGCAGTTGTTGCGCGGACAACGTGGCGAATTGATGCTGATGACCGTCGGCATGTTGTTCTTGTTTTCGGCGATTGCATGGGTTTCATCGTTGTACTCTGCGCGACTGGATATGACCGCTGCAGGTGAACATTCGCTGGCACCGCAAACAGTACACATGCTTAAATCGATATCGAAGCCGGTACACATCACCTTTTTCCATGATCGTGGCATGCGTGAGACGGTAGAGCTGTATCAGCAGATTGTTGAGCAAAATGACAAAATGACGATCGAATTTTTCGATCCTATGCTCAACCCATCGCAAGCTAAATTGCTCGGTGTTGAATTTCCAGGCACCGCCTTAATGGAGAGCGAGGGTCGCAAAATTACCGTTAATGGTCCTACTGAGACCGATATCGCCAATGGCATTTTGCGCGTCACGCAAGGCAAACAGCAAATGGCGTGTTTCACCGATGGGCATGGTGAACCTGATCCCTTTAGCTTGGAGTCTCACGATCATACCGAAGGTGAAGCAGGACATGCTCACGGTTTAGAGACAAAAACCGTAGCCCATGAAAATCATGGTATGGCCAAAGCTCGGAATGCGTTAGAGGCAATGAATTATCTGGTTGAGAAAGTCGCATTGATGAAATCGGGCGCTGATTTGTCCCGCTGCTCAGTGCTTCTCGTGATCGGCCCTTCACTTCCTTTCCTCCCAGGTGAAATTAAGATCGTTGATAGTTTTCTGCATAACGGCGGTAATGCATTGTTTCTGATTGATCCGTTTGTAAAAACCGGACTTGATCCCGTTTTAGCTGAATACAGCATCACGCTTGACGACGGCATGGTGATTGATGAGGCAAGTCATTTCTGGGCAGATTTATCGGCACCTGCAGTTACCGATTACAACCGTCATGACATCACTGCACGTTTGCCTTTAACTTTCTTCCCTGGCGTTCGCGCGATTTTCCCGGCCGCGACAAAAGTACCGGGCACATCGGTTCGACCCATGATTAACTCATCTGGGAAAAGTTTTACCACTCCCGTTAAGAACAGTGCTGATTTTATTAATGGCAAGAGTCGTAATGGTCCACTAACCTTGATGGTGAGCGCGGGCTTTAATCCCAAAACAGAATCATCAGCTGCACTCGTGATGCAGGAACTTCGAGGTGAAAAATCCACGGGTTCTAATGAACCTAAGCCGGACTCAACTCGCAAGGCATCACGCGTCGTGGTGGGTGGTGATGCCGATTTTGCGACTAACTCCTACTACCATATCTTGGGTAATGGAGCGTTGTTCCTCAACACGGTCAACTATCTCGCTGCACGTGAAAACCTGATCGGCGTTGAAGCTCGTACCTATGATCTACCTTACGTCAGCATGACCAATACCCAAATGAAGGGAACCTTCATCATGTCACTCATTTTAGTGCCCATGCTGATGGCAGCTTTAGGTGTTGCTGTTTGGTGGAGGCGTCGATGAGTCAGCGTCGTAGCAAACTAGTCATAATTTGGATCACTGTTCTTGCACTAGCGGCATTGATTTTTGTAAAAGAACGCCAGCTCGCCAAATCTCAAGAAGAGCCCGAAGGTAATCGTCCTAAATGGCTAATACCTATCGCCCTGGAAGAGATAGGTGCAATTGAAGTTATGCGCAAAGGACAATTGCATCGTTTCGAACGCGACGACAAGGGCATCTGGTTCTATCATGGTCAACAAGATGTTGCAAATGCGGCAGAACATGCGCACCGGGCGGACCCATTGGCAGCTAACACCATTTCACAAGCGGTCGCCATGTTCTCTCGTACTCGCAAAGAGCAACCCATACCGCTGCAACCAGGAAAAGACGAATACGGTGTCAGCCGCCCTGACATTTTGATCATGGTGTACAACCCAAAGAAAAGCGAGCCAGTAGCACGTTTTTCAGTGGGCATTGTTA
>CANGFL010000087.1 GCA_947453015.1 Oxalobacteraceae bacterium
GTGCCTACTGGCGCTGCCAACCTGCCACCAATGGCCATCTGATCTAGCAATGCCTGAGGTACCTCCATACCTGCCGCAGCCAAAATAATGCCATCGAACGAACCAACCTGCGGCAAGCCCAACATCCCATCGCCATAATGCAGGCGGAGATTAGGTATCAGTAATGATCGTAAATTATTTCGCGCTTGTTCATGCAGTGGCCGAATACGCTCTATCGAATACACCTGCTCAGCCACCTGCGCTAACACGGCTGCTTGATAACCGCAGCCCGTACCAATTTCTAACACGCGCGACATTTTTCCTTCAATGCCATCACGTAGTACCTCGATCATGCGCGCCACGATGTAAGGCTGCGATATCGTCTGATGATAACCAATCGGTAATGAGGCATCGATGTACGCCTGACTTGCTAAACCAGGTTCGATAAACATATGGCGCGGCACCGCTTCCATCGCCGCTAAAACTTTCGTATCTTTGATGCCTTGCTGCGCCAGTCGTTGAATCATCGCCTTGCGAACGGCATCCGATACCAGCGGCGAGTTAGTCGACCTTGGTTGTATAACTGTCGGCGCAAGTTTAGTCACGGCCGGAGTGTTTAGTGACTGCGCTGATGGGTTAGATGATGTGACGACTTTAGATTCAGGCGCATGTTTAGCCGCATTACGCGTTGCTGTTTGCAAGCTATTTAAACGGGGTGGAGCTGACGACCGTTTTCGGTCAGCCGTACCGGTGACCAAATCCAGCGTTAAAGGAAAACGCTTTTTAGGAGGCTCTTGGCCCTGACTCATGCGAGTGCCTGCCTTAGTCGTTCAAGTTGACTCGTGTGAGTCAAATCTATCTGCAAGGGTGTGACCGAAATACAGCCGTTAGCGGTCGCATGAAAATCGGTACCCTCGCCGGCATCTTTGGCTTTACCCGGTGGCCCGATCCAATAAATCTCATTGCCATGCGGATCAAGAGTTTTGATAACCGCTTCCGATTCATGGCGTTTGCCCAGCCGCGTCGGCACGACTCGCTGCAATTCTTCGTAGGGCAAATTCGGAATGTTCACATTCAAAAGAATCGGACGATCTAACTGATCCAGCCGACGCATCACAAAATCTTTGGCTGCGCGGGCGGCGGCATCCAAATTGACCCAACCATAATCCACTTGAGAAAAAGCAATGGCAGGAATGCCAAATAAGAAACCCTCAGTGGCAGCGGCAACCGTACCGGAGTACAAGGTGTCGTCACCCATATTCTGTCCCTGATTGATACCCGAAACCACCATGTCGGGCTTTTCTTCCAGCATGCCCGTCAAAGCGATGTGAACACAGTCGCTCGGGGTGCCATTAATTGAGTAAAAGCCATTGGCGGCGCGCATGACGCGTAAGGGCCGGTCGAGGGTCAGGGAGTTCGACGAACCGGAGCGATTGCTATCGGGAGCCACCACCACAATCTCAGCAATAGTCGCCAATTGATCGGCCAGCGCATTGATGCCTGGTGCCAAATAACCATCGTCATTACTGATCAGGATTTTCATGAATGAGATTTTACCTGAACACAGGATCACAAATTCTTAGCTTAACGAGTACTCGATTGAGATGCTCAGATTCGAGAAATTGTGTAGCACTTTCCCAGCACTCTCTGACGAAATATCGGGAAGATCACAACTAATCGACCTTGTTCGCATTCCATCCATCGATAACCTTGAGTGGGCTATCTAATAAACACAATTAGCATCTACCTAGGCTTCTGTTTCAGATGAAATAGGACTGCCGCTCAGAAACTGCTGCACCGTACCAATTTCTCGGGTACGTTTAAAGGGGGGAAGGCTCTGCCATATTCGTCGGCCATAGGGCTTGGAAATAAGTCGTGAATCACAAATCATCAAAACGCCACGATCATTTTCATCACGTATTAAACGACCAGCACCTTGTTTTAGGTTGATGATCGCTTCCGGTAGCTGATGATTCATAAAACCATTCAGGCCGCGTTTTTCCATCTCTGCGATACGTGCTGCGAGCACAGGATCATCCGGCGGTGCGAACGGTAACTTATCAATAATCACCACGGACAACGCATCACCGCGCACATCAACACCTTCCCAAAAACTCTGGCTTCCCACCAGCACCGCATTACCCGATGCACGGAATTGTGAAAGTAATTCAGTACGGCCTAACTCGCCCTGAACTAATAACGGCCAGTTGTATTTTTTCTGCTCAAAAATTTCACGCAAGCGCTCGGCCACACGCTTAACGGCTCTGAGCGTTGTACACAATACAAAAGCACGACCACCTGCGGCTTCAATCACAGGCAACGCGGCATCCACTACGGCATCGGTATATCCCGGAGAATTCGGTGGCGGAAGATGTCCAGGCACATAAAGTAGTGCCTGATTGGCGTAGTCAAACGGACTTGGCCAAGATTTTGCTGGTTCGTCACTTAAACCCAGCTGATCGGTGTAATGTGAAAAATCATTTTTTACCGCGAGCGTTGCGGATGTAAATATCCACGCACGAGGTGGTCCTTCACGTTGTTTACTAAAAATCGGCGCAATTGATAGTGGCGTTTGATGTAACTGCAATGCTTGCGAAAACGCTTCTACCCACAACACCTTAGCAGCATGCTCATCGACTAGACCCACATGGTTCCAGGCCTCGAGTTGTGCATTGAGTTCAATCGTGCGCACACGACACTGCTCTATCGTCTCGGCTCGTTCTGCCTGCGAAGATAACACCTCAGCCAATTGCTTGAGCATAGACTTCAGGTGCTCGAGCGCTGGGAAAAACGGACTGCTTTGCGCAATCTGTTCCAGTGCAAGCCGCGTACCCTCAGATGGAAAAGTCAGTCGCAAATCGCGCGCCGCTTTTTCAACAGTGCTTACTACCGTACCCCAATCAGCGCCGTCGCGCGCATGTGTTAAGCCTTCTGCCAATACATCTCGACACAGCTCCATCACTTGCGAGGTGGACACCGTATCGCCAAAAAATAACGTCGCCGTATCGGGTAGCTGATGCGCCTCATCAAAAATCACCGTATTTGCCGTCGGCAGTAATTCAGCAACGCCCGTGTCTTTTAAAGCCACATCAGCAAAAAATAAATGGTGATTAACCACAACCACATCAGCTTGCTGAGCTTCTTTGCGCGCCTTCATCACGAAACAGTCTTGGTAGTAGGTGCATTCGGCACCCAGACAATTATCGCGAGTCGATGTGACCAAATTCCAAATCAATGCATTTTCTGGAACACGTGATAACTCGGCCTTATCACCACTAGACGTGGTTTTAATAAACCGCGATATGTCGCGCAGATAGCCTACATCATCGCGTGAGGTTAGCCGTCCATTTTGCTGCGTACGTTCGAGATGGAAATGACAAAGATAATTGGCACGACCTTTCAGTAAGGCTACCGTCACCGGCGCATTCATCGCCTGCCGAACTATCGGAATATCACGCAGAAAAAGTTGATCTTGAAGATTTTTAGTGCCGGTCGAGATGATGACCTTGCCACCCCACAGCAGCGCTGGCACAAGATAAGCAAAGGTTTTACCCGTTCCAGTACCCGCCTCAGCTAACAACGTGCTTCGGCTTTGAATGGCATCGGCAACCGCTCGCGCCATATCGGTTTGTGACTGTCGCGGCCGAAATCCTTCGATTCCTTTGGCAAGCGTACCCGCAGCAGAAAAGAGATCATTAATCTCGGCATCATGAATGCCGGCTGTCTGTTCGGACGTGGAATGTGGGGTGAGATCAGTCAAACGAAATCCGGATCATTAAGTGATGCGCCAAACACGGGGCCTGCAAAAATAACCGGACTCTGTAACTCATTGCAGCGATATAAACCTACTCAAACTCACGCAGGAATATCTGGGATGAGTTGCATCTTAAGTTGAATGATCTGGTCTTTAAGTTGCAACTTACGTTTTTTTAATCTCTGAAGCTGAAGCGCATCAACTGTCAACGATTCATTCAGTAATTCAATTGCCGTATCGAGATCGCGATGCTCGATTTCCAGCTCAACTACCCTAACCTTAACGTCGTCCGCATCCATTAAGGTTTCTCTGGCTGAGCCGGCGGATTAACCGCTGAGTCCGGTGCAGCATTACCGCTATCGCGTGCCGCCCCAGAAATAGGTATCGATGGTTTACCCAGCGGGCGTGCTGCACGGCTCTGGCGCTCGGCAATCGTGCGCTCGCGCTCTGCTGCCCTATCCTTACGCAAAAAGGCATTCGCCTCTACTTCGACCTTACGAATACTATGTAACGCAGCACGACGAATCTCTTTGGCTTCATCCACGCAACGAGTCATAAAAAATTTATTCATGCAATCAGCTCGGCCCTCAGCAAAGCGTTGTTCAACCGCTTTACGAACCACATCAACATCGGTCAAGGCTGTCCGCGCGGCAGCAACCGCATTGATGGATCCCGCCGGATACTGATCCAGTAATGCCTGCTCGATAATCTCTGCATATACAGCGCTAACTGCACACTGCGACAGAAAGAAAAGCGTTATTGAGGTCTTGCTAGCCCACTGGGTAAGTTTCATTCGATTCCTTAGACCATGCCCGCCGTTGCAGAGCTGAGTCGCATACTTTCTTTGTACTCTTTTGATTGCATTTCCATAATTCTCGATACGGTGCGATGGAATTCGTTAGACATCAAGCCTTCGGTATAAAGCAAATCCGCCGACACTGCAGCAGACATGATTAATTTTATACGGTGGTCATACAGCACATCAATTAACCAGGTAAAACGCCTAGCTTCAGAAGCCATCTCCGAAGTCATCCGAGGTACATCTGACAAAATGACGGTATGAAAACGCGTTGCGATATCCAAATAATCATTTTGCGAGCGCGGACCACCACATAAGGTCGCAAAATCAAACCATACCACGCCACCAGCACGCCGCACACAGCGAATCTCCCGTGATTCTATCGTGATTCTGGGGTCTTCCTCACCCGCCTCAGCAATCGACACAAATGCATGCAACAGCGCACTCTGTGCAGCCGGACCCAAGGGCGTTTTGTACGCCGCTACCTGCTGCATCACCCGTCTGCGGTAATCAATGCCCCCATCCACATTCAACACATCTAATTTTGATTTTAAAAGCTCTATGGCAGGCAACATACGATCTCTATGCAAGCCATCTGGATACAGTCCATCCGGTTGATAGTTTGATGTAATAACAAAACACACGCCGCGATCAAACAAGGCTTGCATGAGGTTATACAAAATCATCGCATCGGCGATATCCGATACATGAAATTCGTCAAAGCAAATAAGACGGAAGCGACGCGCAATTTTTGCAGCGACGATATCTAATGGATTTTCTACATTTTTTTCTTCATCCAACGCACGATGTACATCACGCATGAACTCATGAAAATGCACGCGTGTTTTACGACGAATAGGAATCACCGCATAAAAACTATCCATCAAAAATGATTTGCCGCGCCCGACTCCGCCCCATAAATACAAGCCGCGCGGTAAATCAGGATGGAGAATCATGCGTCTAAGTCGACTCGAACGGCGCGATAGGTAAGCGGCCCATTCGTCAAATGCACGCTGTAATCTGTCCACCGCCATCAGTTGCGCAGGGTCAGACTGATAACCTCGGTCAGCCAGAATTTTTTCGTAGAATTCGCGAACGTTCATAGGAAGGTTTCGCAATCACAAAGGCGTCATGTTAATCACGCTATGCGACGGTCTGTGAAAATAGGTCAAGGTATGCCAGTACGAGAACATCGTACTGGCAGGATCAGAAATTAAGTGCGCGCTTATCGACGGCCAACGCTGCTTCCTTGGTGGCCTCCGATAAAGTCGGATGCGCATGGCAGATACGTGCAATATCTTCTGCAGACGCACGAAACTCCATCGCTACCACCGCTTCAGAAATTAACTCTGACGCCATCGGCCCAACAATATGCACGCCTAAAATTTCATCCGTCTTAGCATCGGCTAAAAACTTCACCAAACCTGAAGTATCACCCAGAGCACGTGCACGACCGTTCGCTAAGAACGGGAAACTGCCCGACTTGTAAGCCACGCCGTCTGCTTTGAGTTGTTGTTCAGTTCTTCCCACCCAAGCAATCTCGGGTGAGGTGTAAATCACCCAGGGAATGGTGCCGAAATTCACATGACCATGTTGTCCTGCAATGCGCTCAGCTACCGCAACGCCCTCTTCTTCAGCTTTGTGGGCCAACATCGGGCCACGCACCACATCACCCAC
>CANGFL010000088.1 GCA_947453015.1 Oxalobacteraceae bacterium
CCGCCACCAGAATCTCTGGCTTGATAGAGCGATATTCATTACGTGCGTATGCAGGAGTCAGGTCATCCGCATTACGTTCTGATTTAGGATCAGCCACCAATGCATCGGTTTTCTTCAATGAAGAAACCATATCTGGAGTACGTTTAATTACCCAGACTGGCTTACCACGCCATTCAACAGTTTTCATTTCGCCTGGTTTGAGATCGGCGATATCGATCTCAACGGGCGCACCCGCAGCCTTTGCTCGCTCGGATGGCTCAAACGTTGACACGAAGGCAGCAGTTGCTGCCAAACCCGCCACGCCGCCGGCAGCACAGGTTGCGACCAACAAGCCACGACGGCTTGAGTCGACCTGATTTTCGTCACTCATAACAACCCCAATCGATGAAATTGCAAAATTTGTACGGAACTTCCCATAACCCGCCATTATAGCGGAGCGCCTTTTTTCTTTCAAAGAAACACGAGAAAACCTGCACTTTTAAGGAGGTACACGGCAAAGGGCGGGCTTTGGAGTGATGAGATGGTATTTAATTAGCAATTAAATACCAAAATGTAGGCTGGTCATATCAGTCAGCTTCGACCGGCCGATCGGAAATAGGAACAAAACCATCGACGGAAAGCAAACCGCGACGGCGCGCTTCATAAACGGCTTCCCCCCTAGAATGAACAGAGAGCTTGCCGTAAATATGCTTGATGTGCGTTTGAACGGTGCCAATCGAAAGTCCTAAGGCGCTAGCAACCTTGGCATACGAGCTTCCCCGCGCAATCAGTTGCAAAATCGCCGCCTCGCGCCGCGTCAGCGAATTCCAACTTGATCGCACCGGATCGGCCAGTAAATTACTCTGCAAACGCATTCGCGTTAGCACTTTGCGCGCAATCACAGGGCTGATGGGAGAACCGCCGTTGAGTACTTCAAGTAAGGCGCGCACTACTTCTTTATGGCCCGTCTCCTTGAGCACGTATCCGGAGGCACCCGCTTCAATACAGGCCAACACCTGATCTTCATCGGACGACATGGTGATCACCATAATGTCAGCCTGAGGATTAAGTCGTCGACACGCATCGATAACAATCAAGCCCGAGCCATCCGGAAATCCAAGGTCTGTTAACAGCAAATCACATTGATTTACTTCCAGCCAAACCAATGCATTCGCCACCGTGCTGCAGGAACCTGCGAGCAACAAGGACGATTCCAGTTCAATAGCGTTACAAAGAAGACGACGAGTAACCGCATCATCTTCCACAACCATCACTCTGGCACGATACGAAGGTGAGATACAACGCATAATAAAAATTCAACCAAACAAGCGGGAATGTCATCGGTGGGCATTCGCTACACTTTAGTTCCAAAAATATACGCAAAGAAATGCTGATTTATGGAGAATTTTATGGCGTGACTACTCAGCTGCGCGACGCGGGGTCAAGTGAATCAAGGGCTTAGCTTCGACTCTGCAATCGAAAAGCGTCTGCGTTTTATTTAATCAGTGATTACTTAAAACTCTTTTTTCATCACCTTTAAACAAAAATCTCACTAACTCACCACACAAACTAAAAAAATTGTTGGTCTCATCGCACTACATTGCTGCATGACGACTCATTTATTTAGGTAACTAAAATTAAATTTAGAAATTCGAAAAATTCGTTAATCGATCACTCAGCAATATTTTCGACCACCGTTTCGTGCGCAAATAAAATAAATACTCGCGTTAAACCGGATTAGGGATATCAATGAATTGATGACGTATGCCCAATTGTTTTGCAACATGCTCACCCAATGCCTGAACACCATAGCGCTCGGTCGCGTGATGGCCACATGCAAGATAGGGCACACCCATTTCACGCGACAGATGAACTGTCTGCTCTGAAATTTCACCGCTAATGTAAACATCTGCGCCCGCATTAATCGCGTCGGCAAACATACTTTGCGCAGCGCCGGTACACCACGCCACTCGTTTCAACAACGTATCTGGATCACCAATCAGCATAGGCGCACGCCCTAATTTTTGCTGTATGTGGTTGGCAAGATCCCCAACCGTTGTTATGTCGGCCTGAACGTTACCTACCCATCCAATATCTTGCTCGCCAAAACGGGAGGAGGGTTGAAATCCAAACAAGCTACCTAGTTGTGCGTTATTACCAAGCACAGCGTGGGCATCTAGCGGCAAGTGAAAGGCATATAAATTGAGCTCGTGTACCAGCAAAAGTTGTAGACGACGTTTTAGTGGGCCTACCACGCGCGCATCCTCTCCGCGCCAAAAATAACCATGATGTACGATCACCGCATCAGCACCCGCTTCAATTGCAGCTTCCAATAAAGCGATGCTCGCAGTTACACCGCTGACGATCAAACCTACACGGTCTTTACCTTCGACTTGAAGCCCGTTTGGGCAATAGTCACGAAAACGGGTAATATCGAGCTCACTGGCAAGAAAATTTGTCAGCTCATCGCGTGGCACGATCTTCGAATTCATCTCTTTCCCTTTTTTCTTGTATGCGTCGTCTCTGGTTGCTGTTTGCGCAGGTTGTCACAATTGCCCTTGCATTGTGGTTCATTGTAGCGACCCTAAAGCCTGAATGGCTCGCTAAAAATACGTCGGCGCCGGGCATAGCATCCACGCGCGTACCGGTGCTGGAAGCGTCTAGCCCTATCACTTCACAGGCAACGTACCGCGAATCAGCGCAACGCGCGATGCCTGCTGTCGTCAATATTTTTACCACCAAAGAAGCAAAACAGTCAGCACACCCTTTTAATAACGACCCACTGTTTCGACGTTTTTTTGGTGACGGCTTTGGACAGGACGAACGTCAGTTCAGCTTGGGATCCGGTGTCATCATCAGCTCTGAAGGCTATATTCTCACCAATAACCATGTGGTCGAGGCAGCTGATGAAATCGAAGTCGCCCTGGCCGATGGACGCAAGGTTTCAGCAAAACTCGTTGGAACGGATCCCGACACTGACTTGGCAGTAATTAAGGTCAACCTAACGGGTCTGCCATCGATTACCTTAGGGCGCATCGAGGGAACCAAAGTCGGTGATGTGGTTCTGGCTATTGGCAATCCCTTCGGCGTTGGTCAGACCGTTACTATGGGTATTGTGTCTGCCCTAGGTCGCAATCATCTGGGCATCAACACGTTCGAAAATTTCATCCAAACGGATGCCGCTATTAATCCGGGCAATTCCGGTGGTGCGTTGGTGGATACTCAAGGCCATCTGCTGGGCATTAATACGGCGATCTATTCGCGCAGTGGTGGCTCGTTGGGAATTGGTTTTGCGATTCCAGTGACCACCGTAAAAACGGTGATGGATGCGATTATCAAGAACGGTCAGGTCGTTCGTGGATGGATAGGAGTAGAACCACAAGACATCACTCCTGAGCTGGCTGAAAGTTTTAATTTGCAAAAATCCTCAGGCACCATCATCGCGGGGGTGTTGAAAGGCGGGCCGGCTGATAAGGCGGGCGTTAAACCGGGCGATATTTTGATCTCGGTAGCCGGTAAGCCAGTTTCCGATACGGTGTCTATGCTCAATCTGGTTGCGCAGCTCAGCCCCGGGGAAACCGTCAAGCTGACCGTAATGCGCAAGTCGCGTGAAGCGGTGCTCGAATTGACCGTTGGCCGCCGTCCGCGCATGAAACAACCGCGCTTGCCACAAGGCGAATAAGAATGCACTTGCGCGACCTGGTTCAGTTTTTGAGTGAATTAGAAGAAAACAATAATCGCGCATGGTTCGTGATGAACAAACCGCGCTATGACATTCTGCGTGCAGAACTACTCGAATTAGTGACTGGCTTAATTCAAGAGATTACGCTTTTCGATCCAGCGATAGCCGGCTGTAATCCTAAAAAAGCGCTCTTCCGAATTAACCGCGATTTACGATTTGCGCGCGGTCGACCGCCTTACAAAACCACCTTCTCTGCAGCGATTACTGCCAGCGGCTTAAAAAAGCCCAGCCAGGGTGGTGGGCCTGCCTATTATTTTCATATTGATGCACACGGCAAGATGTTGATCGCCGGCGGTGAGTATCGACCACCCGCCGACAGGCTTCGTGCAATACGCGACCATATCGTGAATGACCCGAATGGTTTTCGTAAGCTAATGAAAAATGCGAAATTACATTCCGTGTTTGGCGGTCTGCAACAAGAAGACAAAACCATACGTATGCCGAAAGGGTTTGATGTCGACTCGCCGAATGCCGACGCCTTGAAGCTTAAGAGCTATATCGCCTGGCATGAAATCAGCGTCCGCACGATGGCGCCAGCTACGTTACCTAAACGACTGATGGATGATTTTAAAGCGGCCGAACCACTGGTGAAATGGCTGCGAGCCGCTGGCCCAACCTTGTGATGAATCGCTAGTTGAAGCGCCGCCGTGTCAAACGGCATTAAACGCTATTAAACGGAATTAAACGCTATCGGAAGTATCTTCAGGCGCCCTGGTCGCTCGCTCAAACATGGGAGCCAACAACAATCCGACTTCGTACAACAAGCACAAAGGCACAGCGAGAAATAACTGACTCATGATGTCGGGTGGCGTCACCACTGCAGCAATCACAAACGCGCCGACAATAACGTAAGGGCGTATCTCTTTAAGCTTCTCAACAGTCACCAAACCCATACGCACTAAAACGATGACGACCACTGGCACCTCAAAGGTGATGCCAAATGCCAGGCACATGGTTAAAACAAAATCCAAATAATTTTCAATATCGGGCGCTACCGAAATCGATTTGGGAGCAAAGTCGTTAATGAATTTAAAGACTGTCCCAAAAACGAAGTAATAACAAAACCCCACACCGAGTAAGAAGAGCAAGGACGATGAAATAATCAGGGGCGCAACGAGCCGTTTTTCATGCATGTAGAGGCCGGGCGCTACAAATGCCCAAGCTTGATACAACACCCATGGCAGCGAGATCATCAGCGCCATCATCATGGTGACTTTCATCGGCACCATGAAGGGAGTAATCACACCGGTGGCGATCATCTTCGACCCTTCCGGCAACGCATTCATCATCGGTTGAGCCACGATGTCGTACATGGCCGCAGCACCTGGCCAGATCGCAAACAAAACGATGAATACCGCCAAAACTACGGCGGAGGCGCGCACCAACCTAGTCCTCAACTCAACCAGATGAGAAATGAAGTTATCTTTGAGACCCGAGAAATTATCGTCAGACATTAGGGAGATGCTAATTTATTGAGAATTTTATGGCGAGCCAGCGCAGCTATACGATGCGATGCGATGCTACGCGGTGCAAAGTGAATCGAGGGCGAAGCTTCGATCAATGTCGAACGAAACATCGCGTTTTTATTCAATCAGTGCTTCCTTAACTAAAGAACCTTGCAGGTTTGCTGCGACCAGGACGATAACGAAGGACTCGAGCGGCCGCTGAAATAACGCGCGTTCGACGTCCAGTCTTACGCTTAAACCACATCGGCAATGACGAATTCTGAGTCAATTTCTTTTTGCGGAAATCGCGCTGTTTGGCAGCAATTTCACTTTCACTGGGAACGCGCAACCCTTCATTGACCCCAACAAATGCCTGATTAGCTTCGGCAATTGCTTTGCTGAAATCGTGCTCTGCTTCCGCGATGTCGTCGGCGACTGACTTATTCAAATCATTAGCAGAGCTGACGATGTTGTCCTGCATCTTACGCAGCTCTTCCATTTGCATTTCGCGATTGACTTCGGCTTTCACATTGCTAATGTAGCGCTGCGCACGGCCAAACAGAGTCCCGGCCATACGCGCAACCGCAGGCAATCTCTCAGGACCGATCACCACCAGAGCGACCGCGCCGATCAGGGCAATTTTGGTGAGGCCTAGGTCAATCATGGGGATGGAAGCTCAAGAAATGGCACATCAAACGGTCGCGGTCGACGCGACCGTTGCAAAGGCAAACACTCTTAGCTCTTGGTTTTTTCGCGAGCTTCGACGTCAATAGTCGATTTATCAGCGACATGTGCAGCAGGAGCGGCTGGCTTTTCCTCTTCACCGCCCTTAACACCATCCTTAAAACCTTTGACCGCCTTGCCCAGGTCCGACCCAATATTGCCGAGCTTCTTGGTGCCAAATACCAGCATCACGATAACTAGCACGATGACCCAGTGCCAAATACTGAACGAACCCATTCTTATCTCCTAGGAATA
>CANGFL010000089.1 GCA_947453015.1 Oxalobacteraceae bacterium
CAAGTTGTATAGACCGTAAGTTTTTGTATGGCCATAGATTTTTGAGATTTATCTCTCGCTCTGAATCACTAGCCTGTTGTAGCCTCGCATCAGCTAAGTCGCTCATCTACGACTCTCGACCCTAGTCACCCTCTGACATCACCGACCTCGACCATCTGAGCCTGCGCTCGCGCATGATGCGGGCGTTGCTCAGAAAGTTTGTCGATAGGGTTTTTATGTCAACCATTATCCCCCCCGGATTTACCCATCTTGGAAGCTCATCAGGCTTGGCTCGTGTGCTATTACACGCCAACATAATCAATGATGCGCAGCTGGACTCGATACACCGCACCAGTGCTTCAGAAAAAATTCCTTTTGTTGATGCCTTGATTAAAAGCGGCGCACTTAGCCCGGAAGGACTAGGCGAATTTTGTTCGAAAACATTTGGCTATCCACTGTTAGATGTTTCTGCTGTCGATATCGCCGCATTGCCACAAAAATTGATTGATCAAAAACTGATGGCAAGTCAACGCGTAATTGTTCTATCGCGTCGTGGCGACAAAATTTCCTTGGGCATGGCCGACCCAACACAACAACAAGTCATTGATCAAATTAAATTTCAAACAGGATTGCCCGTAGAGCCTGTGGTTGTACTTCACCCCCAGTTAATGGAATTGATACGGCAGCTGTCGCAAAGTGCCGAACAAAATCTCTCTGACTTAATTGGCGATGATTTTGAAAATGTCTCACTGATTAATGAAGACGATAGTGTCGGCGAATCAGATTCTGGTGCCAGCGAAATTGATGATGCGCCGGTGGTGCGATTTCTGCAAAAGATTTTGACTGACGCTATCAATGTACGAGCATCTGATCTGCACTTCGAACCGTTTGAAAAATTTTATCGCATCCGCTTTCGTGTCGATGGCGTGTTGCGCGATGTCGCGCAGCCTCCACTCGCTATCAAAGAAAAACTAGCCTCTCGTATTAAAGTAATTTCGCGACTCGATATATCGGAAAAACGCGTTCCTCAAGATGGCCGCATGAAGCTCCAGGTATCGGGTACACGCAGCATTGATTTTCGCGTATCGACATTACCGACGCTGTTTGGTGAAAAAATTGTTATGCGCATACTCGATGGCAGTCAGGCACAGCTTGGCATCGATGCTCTCGGCTATGAACCGGATCAAAAAAATCTGCTGCTCGACGCCATACAACGACCTTACGGCATGGTGTTAGTCACAGGCCCTACTGGTTCAGGTAAAACTGTCTCGCTGTATACCTGCCTAAATATATTAAATAAGCCGGGTATCAACATTGCGACGGCTGAAGATCCGGCTGAAATTAATCTTCCCGGCGTTAATCAAGTCAATATTAATGATCGTGCGGGCTTAACTTTTCCAGTCGCATTACGCGCATTTTTACGGCAAGACCCGGACGTCATCATGGTGGGTGAAATTCGCGACTTGGAAACCGCCGACATCGCTATCAAAGCAGCGCAGACCGGTCACATGGTGTTGTCGACTCTGCACACGAATGACGCTCCTTCTACGCTCACGCGATTACTTAATATGGGGGTCGCTGCTTTCAATATTGCGGCAGCAGTCAATCTCATTACTGCACAACGTTTGGCGCGTCGCTTATGTAGCTGCAAACAGCCGATTGATGTTCCGCTCGACATGCTGCTGAATGCGGGTTTTCATGAATCTCAACTTGATGGCACGCCTTTATATCGCGCAGTCGGTTGTGAGCTGTGCGGTGGCAGCGGCTACAAAGGTCGACTGGGTGTGTATCAAGTGATGCCGATTACTGAGGCGATAGAAAGCATCATTCTGGCGCATGGAACGGCACTAGAAATCGAAGCGCAGGCCCAGCGTGAAGGTGTGCGCACGCTGAGAGAGGCCGGTCTTTTAAAAGTGAAGCAAGGCTACACCACCCTCGAAGAAATTATCAGCTGTACTAATCATTGATCGCCTTGCTTACTGCAAGAGGCATCACCAACTCGGGAGATTCTGATGACGCCATCCAGTTCCGCTCAGACTAGCAACACGAACGAAATAGTTTTTATATGGGAAGGCAAAGATAAAGCCGGGCGATTGGTTCAAGGTGAAATGCGCGCTACAGGGGCTGAGCGAGTGAATTTAACGCTGCGTCGTCAAGGCTTAACGGATATCAGTGTTAAGAAAAAAGCTTCGTTACGACAACGTAAAATCACCGAGAAAGATATCGCTATTTTTGCGCGTCAACTCGCTACTATGCTCAGAGCTGGTGTGCCATTGTTGCAAGCATTTGATATCGTGGCACGCGGCCATGGCAACCCTGCTGTATCACGCTTACTTTGGGATGTGCGTGCACAAGTCGAAACGGGTTCGAGTTTGTCGCAATCCTTGCGCCGCTACCCGGCCTATTTTGATGCGCTGTTTTGTAATCTAGTGGCAGCAGGTGAGCAGGCGGGCATCTTGGAAGAAGTGTTATCACGACTCGCAACTTACAAAGAAAAAACCGTAGCCATTAAAGGAAAAATTCGCGCAGCAATGTTTTATCCGGCAGCGATTTTAGTAGTGGCGTTTCTCGTGACTGCCGCGATCATGATTTGGGTAGTACCGGCATTTAAAAATGTGTTCGAAAGTTTTGGTGCGGAGCTGCCCTTGCCTACGCAAATGGTTATTTGGCTCTCTGATCGATTTGTACAGTACTGGTATCTCATCATTGGTAGCTTATCGCTAGGCTCAATGGTAGTAGTGCGCACATGGAAACGATCGGCATCGATGCGCGCCAGCACTGACAAACTCATTCTTCGTTTACCTCTGTTTGGTGAAATCGTGCGTAAAGCAGTGATCGCACGCTGGACGCGAACACTCTCAACGATGTTTTCTGCCGGAGTGCCCTTGGTAGAATCTCTCGAGTCGGTGGGTGGAGCTTCGGGTAATGTGGTGTATATCGATGCAACGCGGCGCATCAGCGCCTCTGTTAAAAGCGGCACTAGCTTGACTATGGCGATGCAAAACACGCAGATTTTTCCATCGATGGTGACGCAAATGGTGGCTATCGGCGAAGAATCTGGCGCACTCGATCAGATGTTGAGTAAGGTAGCTGAGTTTTACGAAGACGAAGTCGATGTAGCCGTCGCTTCGCTTTCTTCTTTGATGGAGCCTATCATCATGGTCGTACTGGGCGGATTGATAGGTGGACTGGTGATCGCTATGTACCTTCCCATCTTCAAGCTGGGCTCTGTGGTGTAACGAGGGGGATACAAACAATGATTGAATCATTTCTAAGCTTTTTGGTGACACCTCCTGCCAACATCACTGCCACACTATGTTGGTCTGTTATTGGACTGATGATAGGCAGCTTTTTGAATGTGGTGATTTATCGCATTCCCATCATGATGCAGCGCGAGTCTGAAAATTATCTGGCGCTGGAAAACGATCAACCTCCACCCCACACAGAACGCTATAACTTAATCACCCCTAGGTCCGCCTGTCCTCATTGCGCTCATAAGCTATCGCTGGCTGACAACCTTCCTGTTCTGAGCTTTGTTTGGCTCAAAGCATGCTGCCGTTATTGCAAAGCCCGCCTATCGTGGCGCTACCCTGGCGTTGAGTTGCTAACAGCCTCTCTTTCTGCGCTCGTCGTTTGGCACTTGGGTAGCGGTATAGCAGGAATTAGCGGATTGATTTTGCTGTGGATGCTGATTGCCATGAGCTTCATCGATTTGGATACGCAATTACTGCCCGACGAATTAACACTACCCCTGATGTGGCTGGGTTTGTTGATCAACCTTGACGGCACCTTCGTGCCACTGCGCGACGCGGTGATTGGGGCAGCAGCGGGTTATGTTTTTTTGTGGCTGGTGTATTGGATGTTTCTTGCAGCGACCGGTAAAGAAGGCATAGGCTACGGCGACTTTAAGCTGCTGGCTGCTCTGGGTGCTTGGATGGGCTGGACAATGCTGCCTCTGATTGTGCTGTTGTCCTCGGTGGTTGGGGCGACATTTGGCTTAGTGATGATTGCACTCAAGCGTCATCAGCGGGACAAACCCATCCCCTTTGGGCCGTTTTTGGCTACGGCGGGCTTAATCACTCTGTTGATAGGCCAACCGATCGTCAATAGTTGGCTTGCACCGTTCTGAAAACTGCCGTCACAATAGCGTCACGATGACTGAAAAATTTAAAAAATTTTCTGTAGGACTGACCGGCGGTATTGGCAGCGGCAAATCAGCCGTAGCCACTCTATTAGGCGAGCTGGGCGCTAGCATCATTGATACCGATGCCATTTCGCACTCACTCACTGCAGCCGGTGGGGATGCGATGCCCGCCATCGAGTCGCTTTTTGGCAGTAACTATTTAACAACCGACGGCGCCTTAGATCGTGCGGCGATGCGTGAACTGGTATTTTCAGATCCGGCAGCAAGGCGTCAGCTGGAATCAGTGCTGCACCCCCTGATTGCACAAAAAACGCTGGCCGAAGCCAACCAGGCCAGTGGCCTGTATTTGATTTTTGTCGTGCCTTTACTGGTCGAATCTGGCCGATGGAAGGACCGCGTCGATCGTATTTTGGTGGTCGACTGCAGCGAACAACTGCAGATTGAACGGGTAATGCGCCGCAATAATTTATCGGTCGCACAAGTACAGGCCATCATGGCCACTCAGGTGAGTCGCACTCAACGACTGGCTGCGGCGGATGATGTCGTAGTCAACGAAACGTCACTGGAAGCGCTGCGTGCTGAGGTTGAACAGCTTCATCAGCGCTATCTGGGGCTGGCTGATAAAAAACAATCGCAGCCACAATCACAAAAATCGTAACAATAAGCAGCTGGATGTTTGTAATTTCGGTGCGCTTCGGTCAGAATCACGCTATTCACATATGCCCGCGAGGAACGCTGCCTTGATCGTCTACGAATACCCATTCAATGAGCGTATTCGCACGCTGTTGCGTCTTGAGGACTTGTACGTCAAGTTCAAGTTCTTTGTCGTGCAAGACAATCCACTGCAACACCACGTGGCGCTTGCGACTATCTACGAAATGCTTGAAGTCGCGGGTCGAGCAGACCTTAAGTCAGATTTGTTGCAAGAATTAGAACGCCAGAAGCAGACGCTGATGGGCTTCAAATCCAATCCCAACGTTGAAAGTAGTCGGCTCAACGAAATTCTGTCGGACATAGAAAGAACCAGCGCCGCCTTAATCGCTATTCAAGGCAAAACCGGGCAACACATCCGGGAAAACGAATGGTTAATGAGCATACGTGGCCGTACCATCATCCCCGGCGGCGCGTGCGAATTCGATTTGCCCTCGTACTATGCGTGGCAGCAGCAATCCACCGAACAACGTCGCGCGGATATTAATCAATGGTTCGCACCTCTTGAACCACTATTCGCTGCCATCAATATTATTTTGCGCTTACTGCGCGAATCAGGCCGTGCCACCAATATCGTGGCAGTCGCCGGTAGCTTTCAGCAAATGCTTCAAGGCCGCACCTATCAACTGCTACGCGTTAGCATTGATCAAAGTCTGCGTGCCATTCCTGAAATTTCGGCAAATAAATACGTACTCTGGATACGTTTCACCAGCCAGGGCGGCGACATGAAGCCTAAGGCCTACGAAGGCGATGTTCCCTTCGAGCTAACGCTCTGCAATTTCTGACCCATCGAAATGGTTACTGTCGTTGATTGCCCGACCTGTGCGGCCAAGGTTGAATGGAAAGAGTCCAATCGCTGGCGCCCGTTTTGTTCTGAACGTTGCAAGCAAATTGATCTCGGTGCTTGGGCAGAAGAAAAGTACATCATTCCCGGCGCTGCGCCCACAGATGATCTTGATCTAGACCCCGATAACATCCACTGACATTGGCGAGAGCTTTTTCGCCACATCGACCTAGTATCTCAGCTAGCTCTTTCTAGTCCTTCCGGAACGGAACATTCATCGCTTTTTTCAAACTCACTGATCTCGAAACTAACGATGATCGGAGAGTTCTCTCATGAATGTAAATAACCTAGTATTTCGCGGCAACTTACAGCCTGATGGTGTTTGGTATGGAAAGATAGAAAAAAATGAGGCGGGTGAAAAGTCACTCGTACTTTTTCAACGAGAAGGCGAACGCGACAAATCACAACACATATCGGACAAAATGCAAGGCGTTCATAAAGGCGAAAAATTAGCCA
>CANGFL010000090.1 GCA_947453015.1 Oxalobacteraceae bacterium
GGGTATTAAAAAGGGTTTTTGACAAAGGTCATAAACCCTTTTTTTATGAAAATTTTTAATCTTTCATTTTTTGATTTAATAAATTTTTTGGGGTGAGCAAAGCTCATCCATTCATTCAAAGTTTTGCTAAATTTTAATAAGACTTTATCGTTTTTTTACTTCTTCAAACCAATTTAAAAGGACTTACTTAATGAAACCTTTAAAACTATTGTTTACGTTAACAGCCATTAGCATGGCTGTTGCAGCATTTGCTAATGAGCATGAAACTGGCGCAGTAACTGACGATGTCATCAAGGCACAAAACGCAGCATTGGTTAACGCCACAGAGGGTAAGGGTTTTGGTCCTCAATCTCCACGCGATATTTCAGCAAAAGCTGGCAAAAATGGCCGATCATTCGCAACGGCACCTAGCTATAAGGCCATGAATTTGTGCAACATCCACTTTCACACCAATGCAGAGCATAAAGGCGGTGACTTTACTAAGTTCGCTGGCAATGGTGATGGTAATGGCCACGGAACGGGGTTTGTCTATAACGGTAAATTATCAGCGTCCGAGAAAACCAAGTTGGAAGCTGACGTCTGCACCAGCGATCATGGCGGATTGAACGCAGGAGATACTGTTGAAGTGCACTTTGTACATTCCACGGCTCAGGTAACACCTGGACCAACCTTGGGATCCTGCCTTAACGAAAATCTCTCCAATCCCCAACTGCGTGTAGAAGCCCAAGTTTTTGTGCTCGTCAATAACGCTAAAGGCGCAGACTTCAACAAGTTTATGGAAGTAGGTCAGCTTAATGGATACCAACAAGCGCTGAATATTCCGGCCAATACAGGTACACCAGTTCAATATGCCGGATCTACCACCGGTCCCTCCTACAATGAAAAAGGCTCTCCATTACAAGTGTCTTGGAGCGTGCGCCCCAAAGCCATCAAGGTCAGCGCTCAAAGCGTAGGTAAATGGTGCAATGGCAACGTGTTCAAAGAAGACCACGCCCATGGTGTGAGAAATCTGGTCACCGATGTGAACTTGTTGTCGAAGATCAAGTAAGTAGTAAAAGCAAAAAAGCCTGCAAACGAAAGTTTGCGGGCTTTTGAATTTTGGCTCCCCGACCTGGACTCGAGCCAGGGACCTGCGGATTAACAGCGTCGGCAGATTGAATTTTTCGCTTTTTATTCAAATACTTACAGTGGATATTTGGGAGCGTGTAATAAAACGTGCGATTACCCGCGCAAGCTGCCAAGTGCCGAGGAGTTTCACAGAGGAATTGTACATCCATGTGTTTACTTGCGGGCTGTTGTGCGCTATATTTCGAGGAGATCTGATCTTGGGGTACGACCATGCACACTACCAAAATTTTCAAAAACGGCAACTCGCAGGCTGTTCGGATTCCTTCCGATCTGGCGTATGAACGTACGGATATTGAGCTGGAAATCGAGCGTCAGGGTGAGGAGATTCGGATCAGACCAGCCAGAAGAACGCTGGGTAAAGTACTCAATAAATTTGCACGGTTCTCACCTGAGTTTTTTGCTGAAGGTCGGGGCGAGCATGAGCAAGCGGAGCGAGATTCGCTGTGAGTCCCAAATACATGCTCGATACCAACATGTGCATCTATCTGATGAAAAATCAACCCGCACAGGTTGCCAATCGATTCGCGCAGTACTACGTCGGCGAGGTAGTAATGTCAGCAATAACTTTCGCTGAGCTTAGCTATGGTGTCTCGGTCTCGTCAGATCCCAAACGTGAAGCAAAAAATCTTTCATCGCTTATTGAAGATATTCCCGTGATGCCATTCGATCAGGTCGCGGGTGCGGCATACGGTCCGATTCGACTGGCTACACGCGAGAGCAAGAAGGATCATCTTGATAAATTGATCGCGGCGCATGCGAAGGCGTTGTCAGTGACGGTGGTGACCAACAATCTGAAAGATTTCGAAAAATACCCGGGCGTACTCGCGGAAAACTGGCTTGTTTGAGCGTGGCGTGACGCAAAAGGAAAAGCCCGCAAACTTTCATTTGCGGGCTTTCGTAATTTGGCTCCCCGACCTGGACTCGAACCAGGGACCTGCGGATTAACAGTCCGTCGCTCTACCAACTGAGCTATCAGGGAAAAGTACAACTAAGCCCTCAATTGTAATGCGAATTTTACGCCTGCGCAACTGAAGTCTTCCCTTTTTGATATTGCCTTAAAAGGATCGTATACCGCAACGGCAAAATCAGAGATTGGGTAAATTTTTATCGAAATATGAATGCGGCTATAAGTAGTGTCACTAGAAGTAAACCAAAAATGAGGCCTAATTTATCTTTTCTTTTGGGCTCAGAGGTTGATGCTTCCGTTGGCATGGGTAGCTTGAATTTTCGTTTGGCATTCATTATGTGCCTGACTAAAACGTGTAGCATTTAAGTTCCTTTTAAAGTTTCTAGTATTTCAAATATGCATACTAATAAGCTCTTTGGCCGCGAACAGAACAGAACCTAAGGTATAAGAGTCAGAAATAAAAATGCTACAAAAAGTAAAATATGAATCGCTCCTTGCATCATATTAGTTTTGCCTGAGCCTAAAGTAATTGAACCCACCAAAAACGTTAAACTTAATAACACCACATCTTTTGTATCAAGCCCTAATAATAGGTCGAATTTGTAGATCACTGAAAATATCACGACCAAGGGAATGGTTAAACCAATACTTGCCAAAGCAGATCCAATGGCAAGATTCATACTCGTTTGTAAACGATCAGCTCTCGCAGCACGTAATGCAGCCCAAGTTTCAGGAAGCAGCACTATCATCGCAATGACGATGCCTACAACTGATTCAGGTGCGCCATAAACGGTTACTAAGGACTTGATAGCTGGGGAGAGTAATTTCGCGAGTCCAACAACAGAAAATAGAGATACCAACATTAATGCAAAGCTGATCCACGCTTGCGATGGTGTTGGAGGTGGGGCATGTACGGATTCATCTTCCACGCAGAGCGAAGGTAGAAAGTAGTCTCTGTGTCGGATAGTTTGTATAAAAATAAAAACAAGCCAAAGTGTTAGCGAACTAAGAGCAATAAATATTAGCTGAGAATTAGTATAAGTTCCCTCTGCTGAGCTGATGGTGAAAAGTGGCATCACCAACACTAGAACGGACAAGGTGGCTAGCGCTGCGAAACCAGAGCCTGTTCCCTCAATTCGAAAAAGCTGTTCTTTATGGTGAAGTCCGCCAATCAACAACGATAGTCCTACGACACCGTTACAAATAATCATCACTGCAGAGTAAATGGTATCTCTTGGAAGAGATGCATTTTTACCACTATCCGTAAACATGATGGATAGAATCATAGAGGTCTCGATCACTGTGACAGCAAGCGCCAGAACCAATGTTCCAAAAGGCTCTCCTAAGCGATGCGCAATAACCTCAGCGTGATGAACTGACGCAATCACCGCACTCATCATCACAATAAAGATAACTAAAGCCACAACGCCAGTAGCGGACAGCGATAGGCAAGCGAAAAGAACAGCTGCGCTAAGGAAAGGGGTAATTTCTGCCCAATTTTTTAATACGTTGATGGATTTCATATGTCCTCTAGCAGTATGTGGGTGTGCCCTCAGGTGTGCAATTCGATTGTTTCTACTCGCTCTAGATGTGCGCTTGGCACCTTATTGCTAGCTCAAAGCTGCTTGCATTTCAGCACCGGGCGTTAAAAACTTATGGCTAATGTTGTCTCGAGCGTGTAAAGCTTCGGTCAAATAGACTCACACGCTTCGACGATGTATTTGCAATGCAGGTTCATTAACCGATAGATTCGGTACGAGCGATTCTCTGGCGCGATCGGTATGTTTCTCAGATAAGTTTGCGGCTAAGTCTGAATCGCCATCGTGTATCGCCTGAACGATGGCGGCGTGCTCATCCCAAATTCCGCTTCGACCTAGTTGTCGCTGATGCACGGCGCCCATGACGCGGCGTAAATGTATCCAATGCAGCATTGCCGTTTCGACGATAAAGGGATTACCTGAAGCTTCGTAAATAGCTTTGTGAAATGCGCTGTCTGCTTCGATCAGCGCATTCACATCGTTATCCGACGATGCTTGTTTACCTGCCTCGATCAACGACAAAGGAATCTTTGCATTTCTGAGTGAGGCCAGACGTGCAGCTAACGCATCCAATGATCCACGGACTTGATATAGGTGGCCAATACGAATCGGATCGAGTTGTGCAACCACTAAACCTCGACCAGGTCCTTCTTCAAGCAAGCCATCTTTTTTTAGTAAGCGCAGCGCTTGCAAGACTGGAGAGCGAGACACATTGAGCTTCTCTGCTAAATCTTCTTGCGTAATTCGCTCACCCGGCGCCAGTACACCCGCGCTGATAGCATCAAGCAACGATTTATACACCTCGTCAACGTAGTCAGTGCGGTTTGGTAGTTTGGCCAAATTCATTGATGACTCCGTCGTCTGGTAAGGCTAAAGAATTTTCCAGTCATGAAGTTAGGCGAACATATCCGGCTGAGTAGCAACAAGATGCTCATAAATTGGTTGGAAATGTAGCCAGCCAATATACTCAGAACCCACATGTTCACGGCTATAGCGAGCACGATCGGGTGGTACAAAGACGGGTTTATGACCCGATGCTTCGACCATGAGTTGCTGACGGCAGCAACGCTCGAGCGCTATAAACCAAAATGCAGCCGATTCGATACTGTGACGGCTAGCGGTTAACAAGCCATGATTTTGGTGAATGGCAGCCTTCACATCTTTAAACCAGTCGCAGACAGCCAAGCCGGCTTTTTCTTCTACGGCGACTTGTCCCGCTTCATCTTTAATCACAATATGATCTTCGAAGAATGCAGCAGCATCTTGTGAAATCGGATCTAACGGACGACCAAGCGCAGCAAAGGCGGTGCCATAAACCGTATGCGCATGACACATCGATAAGATCTCGGGATGCGCTTCATGTACTGCGGCGTGCAACACAAAACCTGCTCGGTTAATGGCGTGTTTGCCTGAGACGACTTTGCCTTTGTGGTCCGCCAAAATCAGGTTAGATATTTTTACTTGCGCGAAGTGCACGCACATCGGATTGGTCCAGTAGAGCTCGGGATGCTCTGGATCGCGAATCGTTAAGTGACCCGCAAAGCCATAACTAAAACCTTCTAATGCAAAGGCTCGACACGCAGCAACTAATCGTTGTTTGCGGTGTAAACGTTCTGCTTCAACGTTGTCGAACGTTTGAATTTCAGGGTAGATTAAACCGGTTTGAATGGGGTCATAAATCGATTTTTTGTGTTCAGTCGCTTGCGGTGTTTTAACTTTATCCAGCATAAGAAACTCCTGATAAAAATTACAAATCTAATGTCAACGTTTTTCCCTTAGCGCGAGACACGCATACGGTCAGGCAATGGGTTTTTTCGTCATCACTGAGGATGTAATCACGATGGTCGACTTCGCCATCGAGATAGGTCACTTTGCATGCGCCGCATAGTCCCGACAAACACGAGGTAGGAACGCGTCGTCCTGTCAGTTCTATCGCACGCACAATGGTTTGATCGGGGCCGACGTGAATTACTTCGCCACTCTTAGCTAAATGCACCTCGAATGAGCCTTCAGGTAAATCCGAGGTTGGCGATTCGGGAGCCTTAAAGTGTTCGAAATGAACGGTGTCATTAGCCCAGTGTGAACTAGCCTCTGCGCAAGCACTCATAAATCCACTCGGTCCGCAGTAATACACGTGCGTTCCTGAGGAAGGGTGTTTAAGCAAGGTTGCGATGTCGAGCCCTTTGCTGGGCTCACCACCATCAAAGTGAAAATGCAAGCGATCTTTAGGAACTAAGGCTTTGAGCTCGTTTGCAAATGCCACGTGGCCAGGACTACGCGCGCAATAGTGAAGTTCAAATGATGCACCGTTAGCGACTAATTCATGAGCCATGGACTTCAACGGTGTAATCCCGATGCCGCCCGCAATCAAAATCGAATGCGTTGCATTTCTCGACATTGAGAAGGCATTACGTGCAGGACCGACTTCAATCAAGTCACCCACGCGCACTTTATCGTGGAGTGCCACTGAACCGCCGCGACTCGCTGGCTCACGTAATACGCCAATCAGCCAATGCGTTTGATCCTTAGGATCGCCCGCCAATGAATAGGAACGAAC
>CANGFL010000091.1 GCA_947453015.1 Oxalobacteraceae bacterium
TCGCCATGATGGATCAATCTTCACAGCCAACGTCGCAGGAATCGTCACAACAATCATCGCAGCAATCGTCTCAGCAGGGCGCCGCCGATCAAAGTTTGGGTGCAACCACACGCGACTTGATTCAAAACATCGTCGGCTTGATTGCTGCGCGGGTGTCGTTGGCGGCATTAGAGCTTTCCGAGGCGCGTGATGCCTTGTTACTAGTCATCGCACTCGCACTCGGTGCGTTTATGGCGGCGAGTTTTGCGGTGATTGCGTTCTCGGCGTTGATTGTTGTGTTGACCTGGGATGCGCTGGGTTGGCGCATCGTGTTGATACTGGCGCTCGCTTACACCGGTATTGCAGCGGCGTTAGTTCGGCAGATACGTCGTATCGTTGATCAGGGGCGTTTGGGTTTGCCTGCTACCGTAACCGAGCTAAAACGCGATAGCGAAGTCTTGATGCGTAAATCTCGCACGGGAGGCCACCATGACGCGTGACGAGCAAAAAAAATTACTCATTGTTCAAGGCATGATGCACCGATTAGAGATAGCGCATGCCTTAGATCAACTCAAATCACACACGCAGCCCACTGCGCTGTTTAGTAAGTTACCTAGCTTGATGAAATTAATCATGGCGAGTAATGCCGTGCCATTGCTTAGTACCTTATTGCCTGTGGTGTTTGGCAAAAGTAAGCTGTCACGAGTCGTGCGGCGAGTAGCGTTGATGGTGGGGGCAGGTGCTGCGCTGACATCGCTCTTCAAGCGGTGGAAATCATCACGTAATCAATCGAGTAACTAATCGAGTAATTAAAATCAACGCAAACGATTGATCGTAAAAAAACGATTTTTAATCGCGCATGAAGTAACGCACAATAAAAAAATCCCGGTCGCTTTCCAGCACCGGGATTTTTTACATCCAAAAACGTTTTAACGAATTACTTTTTTTCAGCTGGCTCTTTAAATGAAGCACCACCTGCATTCGCCATGTGCACGACTGCGCGTGCGACTTCGATATCATCTAAATCTGGATTGCCGCCTTTGGCAGGCATAGCGCGTATGCCTTTGATGGCATGCGATACCAGTGTGTCGTAGCCTTGCTTAACGCGTGCGCCCCAAGCAGCTTTGTCGCCAAACTTCGGTGCCCCTGCAGCACCAGAGCCATGACATGCTACGCACGCTGCGTTGTAAACCTCACCGCCAGCTTTCAACGTTCTGGGCGCACTTGCATCCACCAAGGTGTAACCCTCATCGGCCACAGGTTTCAAACGAGCTGCAATCGCTTCAGGTGATTGTGCGTTCGAACCAGCAGCAGGTTTTGGACTGGTGCCCACATACACAACCAACAACCAGATAATGATGATGGGTACCAAAAAACCAGCCACAACAGCGGCGATTAATTGACCAGGGGTTTTGATTACGGTTTCGTGCGCGTCACTCATGGTTTCCTCGGGAATAAGGCATATTTCGTCAAGCCAAAGATTATAGAGTAAACAGCGGCAACTAGCCTCATTACACTGGCAGTTACGTGGACTGGCTGACTGAAACCCGGTATCCTTGCGCGGCCTTAATCGTCTAAACCCGCGCGGCTGTAGCTCAGTGGATAGAGTATTGGCCTCCGAAGCCAAGGGTCGTGGGTTCGATCCCCGCCAGCCGCGCCAAATTCCCTCAAGTTTTGCAGCAGGCTATTTAACTTTGGGGGCCTTCAGGCCTAATTAAGTCAGCTCCGACGATTCAATTTCGCTAATATTTTCAGCCTTGACCCGATAAACAGAGCTTTATCGGGCTTCGCAATGCCTTACAACATGGTAAGTGCACAAGTTAGCCAGCGATGAGACAAGCCAAGAAAAGACACCTGTAATTTTATGATTCAACGGCCATGATGTGCTCGGCAATTTCTTCGGGCCCTGACATGGGCCGGCAGCGTAAGTCATACTTGTCGGCCTCCGCTTCAAGTTCGGCCAAAGCTTCATTAACCGAATTTAGCTGTCGCATTGAATACTGAACATCTCGCTCAGTGGCTTGGTGTACCAGCAGACTAAATTCTCGATTATCTGCATATTCAAACCAACCTACTTTTGCCCCTTCGCGGGCCGAGGCGAGGTCCCAAAGCTTCGCCTTTGCATTGGAAACTCGTGTAGAAAGTTCTGTGGGTACGATAAGGCCAAAATTGACAACTAATTTATTGCCCACAAACCCGATAGTCATCGGCCGTGCATTCCTTTTAATTTGAAATTTTTTTGAAAATTTCGATGCTAACGCCGGCCGGCTCGCAGTAACAATATCTCGCACTGCGGCTTCGAGTCGCGAAAAAGTAAAACTTGCTAGGCGATCTTCTCGCGGAGTTGATTCAAGTTCAGTTGAAGAGCTTTGCTCTTCATAAATTGACGAGAATTCTGTAAAAGAAGTTCTGACAGCTTCGAAGATACTTGAAGCCGTGGTGTGCACTGGGCGGCCAGCGAAAATTCCATCACCAGGACTTGGCCAATCGCCAATACCCTCGACTCCGTGAGTGAGTATCCATTCATGCAAAGAGGCAAGCGCGATGTCTCTTGCGGCCAATAGGCTTTTATAGGCAGAGCCATAGACGCACTTTAGTCGGCGAAGGCTTTCTAAGGGAAAAATCTCAATCCCTGCTGAGCTTTGCGCGACTAGGCCAACAAACAGTCGCTCACCAGAGAATGCAAGTGGTTCAACATAGATAGGAACGATCGTAACCGGATTAAAAAGTGATCGGTCTGGGAACTGTAGCTTAGAGGTCAAGTCATTCATACGGCGGCAATCTACAAAGGAAGAAGTGGTAAGCCAACGGCGCTGCAAACAAATTCTACAAGTTTAGATTTCCGCTTCTCGATAAAGTAGATCAGAGCGCTCGACTCGGAGGCAGAAAGAAAATCAATTGAGTGCGAATCACTCAATATACCTTCAACGTCAGCCAGATTAAAGATACGTTGAGCATTCGCTGATTCTGTGATGATTGCTTGCCGTGTCTCTGAGGAGATTACCGTGCTTAATTCGTCAACAAGTCTATTTGGAAAGAATGAATCAGGAATAAGGTTTTGTTCAATCCATGTTGGGCCCGTAAAGCAATGGCCGTGATCAATTAGCCAAAATTCGTCGGGACCTCCTATCAAAGCATTTCCTAGATGTCTGTCAATGTTCGCAATCCAACAATCAAAAGATACAACCCGTTTCCAAAGCGAGCAATGCTTAACAAACCACTTTTTAAATGGTTCACCTTCAGCTTGGTACCGTCTAGCGAGGCTTTTTACTCCAACATCCTTAGAGCCAAATGACACAATGCTGTCAGATTGAATGCGATGTTGCGTAAATAAAAGTTCGTAGTCGCATTTATCAATTCGAACCAAAAAAACTTCTGGGACTGGCATTCCAACGGCCCTTGCTAATTCTGCCCCAAACAGTTCGTTGATAAGCTGTTTTTTAGAGAGAATTTTGACGTAAGTTGTAACAGAAGATCCGTCATTCAAATGCACGCGCCCCCTTACTATTTCATTGATTCCTTTTTCATCGCTTGGTGTTAGCGGGTTTGCGCCAGGCGCTAGTAAACCAATTTTAGTCAAGTCAATTGCTCCCGAATTGTTTTGCATGTGTTACGCATTAAAACGATGTGATGACGGGCTGCTAGCCAGAGGTGACAAAAGCCCTAGTTACGTGCATGATTTTTATCATCGCTGCAGCATTGATTCATTTGCAATAACTGTGGTCACCGAGCGGCGTGTCTGCTGGTGTCAATTAATTGCCTCGGGGGAGCATTAATTTTGTTGTTGTTTTTTGGATGAAAAATAGAGGGTATGTAAAGCTATTAGCGATTTCTTTTCACCGTGCAATGCGGTGTTTATTACGGCCATTTTTTGTTGGCGTGCTACTCGGCTAGGTCAATTAGAAGTAAGGCTGCTTCCGAAAACAGCCGTTTGCAAATCACATTAAAGAACGCTTATGTGTGATTTCCCAAATCAAAGTGTTCTTTAAATGGCTCGCCCCCAACTCGGTACGTGATTTAAATTAGCGAAGAATTTGCAATATTGGATCAGATTCTTGCGGACAGAAAAGAAGCGGGTCTAACTCAAGCGCAGGTTGCAAAACGCATGGGCACCCAAGATTCCGACATGTAAATTCGAAAAACTCGAGTTCGTCGAATTTGGTAGCTAGTCACGGCTGTAGCAAAGAAGCCTGCCAAGATCCCCAAAATCAACAAAACCTAAATAAATCAACCGATTGCCCGTCGATCGGGCCGACGGTTTCCCCACTGGAACGCTCTTTGCTATCAGTCCCTGCTGTACAGATTTCCAACAGCGTGCGACGGGACCCTATGCCCAGCAATAACAACCCTAGTTTTTTCGCCAAAGCCAGCCTGGTGCTCATGCTTTGCGCGATGTATTTGCACGCCCAGTCCGCGCAAGCCTTGAGTTTGATGGAGGCCTATCGGGCCGCGCTCAGTCACGATCCTATTTACCGTTCCGCCCAACATGAAAACGCCGCCGGCCAAGAATCGCGCGAAATTGGTCGTTCTGCCATATTGCCGTCCGCCGGCCTGAGCTACGGCTACGCGAGCAATTCAGCCGAGCTAACGCGCAATGGCACCACCGACCCCTATCGCTACGACAGCAAAATGCTGTCACTCACCGTAAGGCAACCCTTATTTAGTCCAGACGCATTAGCGCGTTATAAACAAGGTGGCATTCAATCCGATTACAGCGACGCCGTGTTTGCTGCCAAATCGCAAGAACTCATGATGCGATTAGTCGGCGCGTATTTGGAAACACTCGCTGCCGGTGATCAGGTGCGTTTGTTAATGGCGCAGCGCGATGCCTTAGTAGAGCTGCAAGAAGTTAATCGCCGTCGCCTCGATAAAGGCGAGGGCACTAAAACCGAAGTACTCGAAACCCGTGCACGTGCCGAACTCGCACAAGCCCAATTACTCGAAGCCAAAGACGCGCATGACAATGCCATGCGTAAGTTGCGCGCCATCATCGGCAAAGATATCGACAGCGTTCGCACCCTCCCTAAAACCATGTCCGTGTTTGCATTGCAGCCCGTGACCATTCAAGAGTGGGAAGCCATCGCGCGTGATAACAACCCCTTTGTACGAGCACGTCGATTGCTCGTTGATTCATCCGAACAAGATGTGAAAAAAAATCAGGCCGGCCATTTGCCTCGCGTGGAATTAGTCGCATCACACAGCCGCAGCATTTCCGATTCTGTGCTGCTGTACAACCAACAAACCGTCGTTAATTCAGTGGGCATACAACTCAACCTGCCGATTTTTTCCGGTGGTGCCACTTCAGCCAGTGTGCGCCAAGGTGCAGATCTCGTGAGTAAGTCGCGTGCCGATCTGGATGAAAGCATCAGCAACGCACTCATAGAAATTCGACGTCAATATAATTTACTCGTCAGTAGTCAGGCACGCATTGATGCCTTGTTTAATGCCGAGAGTTCAGCACAAGAAGCACTCATCGCCATGCGTAAAAGTATTATTGGCGGCTTGCGTATCAATGTCGATTTACTCAATGCGCAGCAGCAGTTGTATTCAACCCAGCGCGACCTCGCGCAAGCACGCTATGGGTATTTGCTCGCGTATATGCGTTTGCATGATGCAGCGGGTTTACTCACCGAAGAATCGCTACAAAAAATTGATCGCGAATTTTTAGTC
The DNA here is from genome assembly GCA_947453015.1 of Oxalobacteraceae bacterium. Taxonomy (GTDB): domain Bacteria; phylum Pseudomonadota; class Gammaproteobacteria; order Burkholderiales; family Burkholderiaceae_D; genus Pernthalerella. The sequence goes on from CANGFL010000091.1 coordinate 5,650, forward strand.
GCAGCAGATGCAACCGTTGAAGTGCCGGCTAGTGCATGTACCGGTGCGCGCCATGCGCACTGCAAAACAAAACCGTCAGAAGTGTTTACCAGTGCTGCATTAGAAAAAGAACAGACTCACCTGGTTGCGGCTGAACCTAATGCTATTGGCGATGAAGCCGTGTTGTGGCGTGCTACTAAGAGCAGTAAGAAAAAATCGTCGCGTAAAGCCCAAAAGCCAAATTTAAACTAGCAATTTGGCGCGTCATTTTCACTGGCGGCTTGATAATCCCATCAGACCGACACCTTTCTAAAAGGGCTTCGCTATGGGATTCATTCGCAAAACTATCACCCTGACCGAACAACAAGGTAGCTGCTGAGACGGGGTATCGAACTAGCCTAAATAGGGCTAAGCCACATCAAAAAATCATTATTTACTGCGCAGTAAATATTACGTTTTTGATGAATATTGGATAGAATCGGCATATTTACA
>CANGFL010000092.1 GCA_947453015.1 Oxalobacteraceae bacterium
CAGATTTAGGTATGGAAGCCATCTATGAATTCGATGTCAGCGATATGCCAGTAACCGTTGCCGTCGATTCCAGCGGTACTTCAGTACACAACACTGGGCCTAAAGAATGGCAAGAACGTATCGCTGCCACCATCGGCAAGATCCCCGTCAAGATTGGCTGATTCTTCTACATCGTTAGATTCGAACGCACCGATTGGTGTGTTCGATTCAGGTATTGGTGGGCTCTCGGTACTGCGGCATGTTCACGCGTTGCTGCCTTCCGAAGAGCTACTGTATTTTGCGGATTCTGGATTTGCTCCCTATGGTGAAAAACCCGAATCGATCATCGTTGAACGCGTGTTGTCGATTGCAGCGTTTTTACAGACCTACCACGTTAAAGCAATGGTAGTTGCATGCAACACCGCCACTGCTGCTGCGATCTCAGCCCTACGCTCGCACTACCCGCACATGCAAGTCGTAGGAGTAGAACCCGGCCTTAAACCAGCAGCGGCACTCACAAAATCGGGAATGGTGGGTGTATTAGCCACCACCAGCACCTTAGCCAGTGAAAAATTTCAGAAATTACAGCAACAAATTACTGATTCTGTTGAGGTGCGTTTCATTACACAAGCGTGTAATGGGCTGGTTGATCAAATTGAAAAAGGCGAATTGAATTCCCGCGCAACCGCAGACTTAGTTGAACGATATGTCGCGCCACTATTAAAACAAAACGTTGACACCTTGGTCTTGGGTTGCACGCACTACCCTTTCGTTCAACCATTAATTGATCATGTGGCGAAGACTGCTGGAGTTAATGTGATGCAGGTAGATACCGGAGAACCGGTTGCCAGACAGCTGCAGCGACTTTTAATTCAACATTCCCTGTTGCGTGAAGCCTCAACAACTCCCGCTCCCATACTAGCCTTCACCAGCGGCAGCCGAACCGCACTTGAAACTGCGTTTCGCCAGCTATTGGCCTTGTCCGTGAACGTAGCCAGTGTGGACAACGCAGGCTTTGCAAAGTGATAGCGCTTGAAATAGCGCCAGCAGGTCGGAAATTTTGTATAATGGTTGGCTTATTTCGGTCTGAATCTGTCAGATCGATTTATCAGTGGTGGCCGTAGCTCAGTTGGTAGAGTCCAGGATTGTGATTCCTGTTGTCGTGGGTTCGAGCCCCATCGGCCACCCCACAGTATTTATTTAGCAATGCCCGATCTGTAAAGGTCGGGCATTTTTGTTTCTAGGCCAACCACCTGCTATTCGGCTAGCTGGCACGTGATCTTTGGTAAAGTTCTGGCTTCTGATTCGAAGGATACTGCTCATGCAAGCACATAACCATCCCCAGCGTTTAGGCATCATCGGCGGCAGCGGTATTTATGACATTGATGGCCTGGAAAACCCCGCTTGGATTAAGGTGGATTCTCCCTTTGGTGAGCCTTCAGATGAAATCCTCACCGGTGTTTTATCTGGTCAGGCGATGGCATTTTTACCGCGCCACGGTCGAGGTCACACGATTCCACCCTCTGAGGTGAATTACCGCGCCAATATCGATGCATTAAAACGAATTGGTGTGACCGATATCATTTCACTGTCTGCCGTTGGTTCGTTGCGTGAAGATTTAGCGCCGGGCACGTTTGTGATTGTGGATCAATTTATTGATCGTACCTTCGCACGTGAAAAATCATTTTTTGGTAAAGGATTAGTCGCTCACGTTTCGATGGCGCATCCTGTGTGCTCACGTCTTGGTGATCATTTGCAAGCCAGTGCGGATGTAACGTCGTTAAACATCGTGCGAGGCGGCACGTATTTGGTGATGGAAGGTCCGCAGTTTTCTAGCCAAGCAGAATCTAAACTGTATCGACAATGGGGTTGCGACGTAATCGGTATGACGAATATGCCTGAAGCCAAACTAGCCCGCGAAGCTGAACTTTGCTACGCCAGTGTCGCGATGGTGACTGATTTTGATTGCTGGCATCCCGATCATGATCACGTCAGCGTCGATCAAGTCATTAAAGTATTACTGGGTAATGCAAGTAAAGGTCGCGACCTGGTTAAACAATTAGTTCATCAACTGCCTAAAGATACTAACGCGCACGCATGTAGCTGCAAGCACTCGTTAGAGCATGCACTTATCACTGCCCCGCATGCACGTAATCCGGCCATGATGGAAAAACTATCGGTGGTCGCTGGACGAGTACTCAAACGATGAGCATCACATCAACCACTCTGCGCGCGCAAATTATTCAAGCCTGCCAACAGCTTGAAGTGGCGGGGCTCAATCGCGGCACCTCAGGCAATATCAGCTGCCGTGAGGGCGATCAATTCTTAATTACTCCCTCTGGTGTGCCAACAGCGCAGATGCAACCCGCAAGCATAGTCACCATGAATTTTGAGGGTCAGGTGATCGGTAGTGGCAAGCCTTCCAGCGAATGGCATTTTCATAGCGACTTACTGCGTCATCGTCCCGAGCTGAATGCGATCGTTCACACACACTCCCCGAGTGCAACAGCACTCGCGTGTCTGCGCGAAGATTTACCAGCGTTTCATTACATGATTGCGATTGCCGGTGGCGACTCTATACGTTGCGCACCCTATGCCTTATTTGGCACACAAACGTTATCTGACTATGCAGTGACGGCGATGCAAGACCGCAAGGCCTGTTTGCTTGCTAATCACGGATTAATTGCCGCAGGTCGTGACCTCGATGAGGCCATGGCTGTGGCGATAGAAATTGAATCTTTATGTCAGCAATATTTATTAGCTCGCCAACATGGCCAGCCTGTATTGCTATCTACTGAAGAAATGCAGGCGGTGATTGAGCGGTTTAAAAATTACGGCCGCAATGTTAATTCCCCCGAAAAAAACTAAGCGAGAGACCATGGACTTTACTTCGTTAATTCGCACTATTCCTGATTATCCGAAAGCTGGCATACAGTTTCGCGACATCACCACTCTATTAAAAAACGCGAATGGTTTTCATGCAGCGATCAATGCCTTGGCTGAGCGCTATCGTGGACAAGGCATTTCAAAAATCGTGGGTATTGAAGCACGCGGATTTATCTTTGGCGCACCCCTCGCTTATGCACTGCAACTCGGATTTGTTCCTATTCGCAAGCAAGGCAAACTGCCAGGTGCCGCTATGGGACATGATTACGATTTGGAATATGGTAGCGACCGTATAGAAATCCATCACGATGCGATTAGCAAAGGTGAAAAAGTTCTAATCGTCGACGATTTGTTAGCTACTGGCGGTACTGCTCATGCAGCAGTCACCTTAGTTCAAAAAATGGGTGGTGAAGTGGTCGAATGCGCCTTTCTAATTGATCTGCCCGACGTGGGTGGTAAAAAACGCTTGGAGCAAGCAGGCATTCCTGTTTTTGCTTTATGCGAATTTGAAGGCGATTAATATGAGTGAAGTCATACAGACGCTACGCTGGCGCGAAAATGCCAACGGTGGTCAGTTAGAAATGATTGATCAAACACGCTTGCCAGCGACGTTTGAGTATCTCAGCTACGACTCCGCAGAAGGAGTGGCACACGGCATTCGCACGATGGTGGTCCGTGGTGCACCGGCTATTGGTGTTGCCGCAGCCTATGGCGTAGCGCTCGAAGCGCTGCGTCTTTGCAGAAACGCTAGCGATCACTTTGATCAGCAACTTGAACTCGGATTTACAAAGCTTGCAGAAAGTCGTCCTACAGCGGTGAATCTTTTTTGGGCGCTCAATCGCATGCGTAAATGTTGGCAACAACATGCGACCCAAGCTAAAACGCAGTTAGCTAGCACCTTGCTGAATGAAGCGAAATTCATTCATGAAGAAGATATTCGTATCAACCACGCCATAGGGGCAAATGGTGCAAGCCTGCTGCCTGATGGAGCTCGTGTACTCACTCACTGCAATGCGGGTGCATTGGCTACTGCTGGGCATGGAACGGCACTCGGGGTTATCCGTTCTGCGGTCGCGGCAGGTAAAAAAATTAACGTGATCGCTGATGAAACCCGACCATTTCTGCAAGGTGCACGTTTAACTGCCTGGGAAATGGTTCAAGAAAAAATCCCTGTAACACTGATCACTGACAATATGTCAGGTCACTTAATGGCAAGCGGAGAGATTGATGCTGTTGTCGTTGGCACCGATCGAGTCGCCGCTAACGGTGATGTAGCAAACAAAATCGGAACCTACATGGTGGCAGTGCTGGCACACCGTCATGGCATTCCGTTTTACGTTGCCTGTCCACTGTCCACCATTGATATTTCCGTCATGAGTGGTGAACACATTCCTATTGAGGAACGACCCGCCCAAGAGGTAACGGGCTATCGCGACTACCAATGGGCTGCGGAAGGAGTGAAGGTACGAAACCCTTCGTTTGACGTGACACCAGCTGAATTAGTTACGGCATTGATCACTGAGAAAAAAGTGATTCATGCCCCGAATGAAAAAAATATTAAAGAATTATTTTCTGACTAATTTGAAAAGCAATTTCAAAAGAATTTTTTAGTCAGTAATGCAGGAATATCTTCAGGGGGAACAGGTCGCGAGATCAAATACCCCTGCACTTCATCACAGTTCATAGATTGAAGTATCTCTAACTGCTCAGTAGTTTCAACGCCTTCAGCAACAATCGCTATATCCAAACTGCGACCGATAGAAACAATGGTTTCGCATAAGGCTCTGCTTTGATGATCCGTTGCTAGCTTGTAGACAAATGATTGGTCAATCTTCACCACATCAATATCCAAGCTTTGTAATTTCGATAAAGAGGAATAGCCGGTACCGAAATCATCAATTTGTAGTTCTATACCCATCTCATGTAATCGTTTTAATTCATCAATGGCACTACCTGTTTCATCCAACATACTTGATTCAGTCAGCTCAATCGCTACTAGTGACACCGGTAAATCATACTGTTCAAGATTTTTTGTAATCGATAAGCGCAGCCCATCATCAATTAACTGAAGTGAAGATACATTAATTGATACAGGTCTCAGCGTACAACCCTGCTCTCGCCATGCGGATAATTGTTGGCAGACTTTACGAATAACCAAATCACCCAGTGGAATGATCAACCGTGATTCCTCTGCAATAGGTATGAAATCAGCAGGAGAAATCAAACCACGCTCGGGATCGCGCCATCGAACCAATGCCTCCATACTGGCAAACTCACCGGTGATGGCAAATGCTCTAGGCTGGTAATAAACAACAAACTCATCGTTCTGTATGGCTTGTTCCAGCGCACGCTCAGTAGAAACTCTATCGCGAATCTTTTGTGCGAATTCGTCGTTATAAAAACGACACTGAGATTTTCCCTCAGATTTTGCTTGATACATCGCGATATCAGCGGCCCTCAGCAAACTATCGATATCCTCACCATGATCAGGAAAGACGCTGATACCTATCGAAGCTTTGGGTACAAATCCCCGCCACTGCGCTACTGAATTTTGCAAACTAATTGCCTTCAATGATTTTTCAGCAATGGGTAGCGCGTCTGACATTTCGTTGAGATGAGTAATGATAATTAAAAATTCATCGCCACCAATACGCGCCAAATAATCCTCCGCTCGTAGCGCCAGTCGCAAACTTTGTGCGACAGCAACGATTAGCTCATCTCCACTTTTATGGCCTAGCGAATCATTGATATCTTTAAAATTATCCAAATCAACGTATAGCAACGCCATACGGTGATTATTTTCTATCGATTTTTTCAATGCATTCGGTAAATAATCATTCAGCCAATGGCGATTCGGCAAACCAGTCAATGAATCTGTCCGCGCCATAACAGCAAGTGTCTCTGCTTGTTGCCTAGCTTCAGATACGTCGCGAATAGTTATCGCTACCCCATTACCTGAACGAATGGCTCTTCGTTGAAACCAACCAGCCGCATGTCGCTTTCCGTGGGTGACATGAAATTCATCTTCTACAAACCCATCCTTAAGGACGTGGGCAAAAAAATCAAACAAGCCTTGTAGAGCTTTGCCTTGGTAAATCTCAGTTAAGCACTTTCCAATTAACTTGGTGCGCGGGTAGCCCGCCATTTCCGCTGCTCGCTCGTTA
>CANGFL010000093.1 GCA_947453015.1 Oxalobacteraceae bacterium
TGAGATTGTATTCAGCCCCTGAACCATACCAACCTTCACGCCAACTACGTTGCATCCAATGGCGCGGTCCGGTAAATAAATGCCAGCGCCAATGTAGCCCCGATGGCTTTGGCCAGCTGTACAAATAAAGGCGTTGATAACCTGCTTTGTGTAATTCGCGAACCATTGCCATTAACCGACCATGCGGCATACGATCCGGTGAGGCACTGCGAAAATGAATAGGTTCGCCATCGGCGTGTTGTACATGATCGCAGGATAGATTCAGATCTAATGTGCGGCCCTCATTAGAAAAACGCGCCGATATCCATCCCGTCATCAGATTGACGGACGTCACCACGCCATAGCCACGATAGCGATGAAAGATGACAGTGCCTGGTGCGACAGGTTTCATTTAAGAATGCGAGAGCAAACAATAAGCAATAGTTTAGCCGTTTAACGCCCTTGTATGAAAGCGCGCCGATGTATGAGGTTTATAAAACGTTAGCGAGCGATGCAAATTCTTAACTTTTTAATTACGTTTACATCGACAGCGTAGCCGCATAAAGCCATTCCAACATAGCATTGGATTGAGCCCATCAGCTCTCATACCATTGGGGTCCATCTTGTCTCGGATGGCGGGCAGTCAAGTCGTTCCTCGCCTTGCTTGCCTCGCATTTCAGGAGTGGACTCCACGAGTCCACTCTTTTTTTTCGTCAAATTTCGCCCTTCGCACGGAATTGCAGCGCAAAAGATCTTCAGCGCTGCCGACGTATCTTCTGAACGAACAATTTCGGGCTTCAGGATATGATCTCAGTTCTCTAATTATTCCCGCAAAATCTGCCGACCGTTATGACACTGCGCATCATTGCCACTGGAGGTACGTTTGACAAGCACTACGACGAGCTAACAGGCCAATTGGTCTTTAGAGAAAGCGTGTTGCCTGCAGTTTTAGCGCGCGCGCGCTTAACTCAAGACGTGGTGTTCGAGCCCTTGCTTGCGCTGGATTCTCTAGAAATGCAAGCATCGCATCGCCAGCAAATAAAACAAGCGTGTAGCGATTCGACAGAAGATAGAATCATCATCGTGCATGGCACCGATACGTTATGCAACACCGCTGAGGTACTCGGCACGTCAAAATTAGCAAAAACCATCGTATTAGTGGGAGCGATGATTCCTTATGAAATAACGAACTCCGATGCTTTGTTTAATTTAGGTTTTGCAATGGCAGTTGCGCAGTTGTGTGCGCCGGGCGTGTTTGTCGCCATGAACGGTCAGATTTTTTCATGGGATGAGGTTAGAAAAAATCGCGCAACCGGCGTATTCGAACGGTGCTAGTCACCGACAATTGAGCGAGTCGCAGGACAAATTTTTTTATGTGGTTTTAGCGTATGGATTTAACGAGACAATGAAAATCAACAAGTATATTCTCAGTATTTCTCTTTTGACGGTGAGCTTGTCAGCGATTGCGGCACCCCCTTACACAATGCCTTTACAGCCATTAGCTGAGAAGCCGGGCCCGTTAACAATGAAAGGCCTGGGCGGTAAAGTGTTTTATGTACCTTCCACGCTCTCCACTATCAAATGGGGTTATTTGCCGAACGCGAGTGATGCGCCTGTGTTAACCGTTCCTTCCGGTGCGACGGTGGTGTTTGATACCGTGTCACACGAGGGCATACTCGAAGATCAGGGTAGAAATCCCGTTCAGTATTTTGGTTCGCACGGCGTACCTTCACGCATGGTGTTAAACGATGCGATTGCAATTACACAGTCAAATTTGTCGCATGATTTTGTTAAAGATGGCCCACACATCGTGACCGGTCCGGTCGCGATACAAGGAGCCGAGCCCGGCGATGTATTGAAGATAGATATATTAGCGGTTACGCCGCGAGTGCCGTATGGCGTGATTTCTAATCGTCATGGTAAGGGTGCGTTGCCAGGGGAGTTTCCTGAAGGCGCAAAGCCAGAGGCCGATGCTAGTGCTGCTGATCCAACAAAATTTCATAACGTCTCGGTATTTACACCGATACGCAGAACAGCACGCGGTCAATGGGAGGGCGTACTTAAAAATCAACGTGGTGCAGAGGTGGCATTTCCTACTGCGCCATTCATGGGCGTAATGGGCGTTGCCGCGGATACGAATGAATTAGTGCACTCCGTTCCGCCGGGTGTTTTTGGCGGGAATATGGATGTCAAAGACTTAGGTGCAGGCACCACCGTTTATTTGCCGGTGTTTGTAAGCGGCGCTAATTTTTATACAGGCGATCCGCATATGTCACAAGGTAACGGCGAAGTCGCATTAACGGCGTTAGAGCACTCTATGCGTGCGACGTTTCGGTTTACGCTTTTAAAGAAAGGCGATGCGCGCATTCCTTCATCGTCAGGCACCTTGGTGAAGCCTTTCGGTGAAACAAAAGAGTACTGGGTTGCGATTGGCTTACATCCTGATTTGAATGAAGCGATGAAAGACGCCGTACGTGAGTCGGTGCGTTTTCTGTCTGAAGTGTTAGGAATGGATAGAGCGGTCGCGTATGCCTACTTATCTGCGGCAACGGATTTTAATGTCTCGCAAGTGGTGGACAGAACCAAGGGTATACACAGCTTGATTCGTAAATCAGATTTCAAAAAATCACGCGCCGCCGCACAACATTAAACTAATAGTAGCTGTGCAGTAGCGCGCTGGGCTTTGATGTTCAGCAGCCTGTATCGTTGACGCTGCCATCGGGCATTACGGTATTGCACAGCTTGGCACCTTCTAATTTTGCACCGTCCATTTTTGCGCCTTTCAAATTGGCGCCCTTCAAATTGGCGGCACTAAAGCTCGCTCCTGACAAATCAGCACCTTCCAAATTAGTCTCGCGCAAAAAAGCATTTAAAAAATTCGCGCCGTTTAATTTGGCTTCGGACAGATTGGTTTTTTTCAGGTTCGCACTTTCGAAGTTCGTCGACAGCGTGCGTTTCTCAAGTGGCCGTTGTGAGAGATCGGCCTTGGATAAATTAGCACCGGACAGATTGGCGTTTTGAAAATCGGCACCACGAAGATCGGTACCCGCCAAGGCAGCGTCGGTTAGGTCGCAATATTTGCATGCGTTAGTAACACGCAAATTTTCTACTTTGTTAGGGTCGGCTGCAAAGGCGGTGAGTGTCACAACAGCAATGGCCGTTGGTAATAGCACTGTGTGCAAGCTGCGTAGGTTAGAAAGTTTTAGCATGATGACTGTCTCTGTTGTAAAAGTCAGGTAAAAATTATACGTACCTAATGAGTAGCGAGGCGAAGTAATTAAGCAAAGAGTAAAGCGACGTATCTAAGCGTTCAGAATACTGCGTGATTGTAAGAGTTTATTTGCCTATGCAAAAGCGACTGAAAATCACACCCAGCAAATCATCCGATGTAAATGCGCCAGTAATGCTGCTCAGTCTATCTTGTGCGAGACGCAGTTCTTCTGCAAACAAATCCAGTGCGCTATCGTTTTGTGCCGCTAATTCACTGGCAACCATCAAATGTGACTGTGCACTTTTAAGTGCAAGTAGATGACGTTCACGCGCAAGATAAATCGACTCGCCTGTTTGCTGCCAGCCCGCGATACGCAACAATTCTTTTCTCAGCAAATCCATACCCAAGCGTTCGGAGGCTGACAAATAAATGTGCGTAGCATCAGACTCAATGTTGATCGAAGCTTGATGACCTGACAGATCAATTTTATTCCAGATCCGTAGAAGCGGAATATGCTCAGGAAGGCGCGCGACAATTTCTTCGTCGCCCCGTGTCGGTCCGCGGCTCGCATCTAAGATATGTAGGATGACATCCGCATTATCAACAGCGGCCCATGTGCGTGCAATGCCTATACGTTCAACTTCGCCATCGGCTTGCTCATCGTCGCGGATACCCGCGGTGTCGATGATGTTGATGGGTATACCTTCAACTTGTATGGTCTCGGTGATTTTGTCGCGCGTCGTGCCTGCGATAGCGGTAACGATGGCCACATCGGAACCGGCGAGTGCATTGAGTAACGAGCTTTTCCCCACATTCGGTTGGCCTGCTAACACGACATTCAAACCGTCACGTAATAGCGCACCTTGCGATGCCTGATCGAGTACCGCATTTAATGCGGTGAGCACGGCGCTTAACTTACCGCGCGCATTGGATTTTTCTAGAAATTCAATTTCTTCTTCGGGAAAATCAAGTGTGGCTTCCACCAGCATGCGCAAGTTAATCACTTGCTCAACCAGTTGATGAATCGCTTGCGAGAATGCACCTGACAGTGACTGGGTAGCTAGTTTTGCGGCCGCTTCGGTCGAGGCTTCAATCAAATCTGAAACAGCTTCCGCTTGTGCCAGATCCATTTTTTCATTTTGAAAGGCGCGGTAGGTGAATTCACCCGGATTAGCAAGGCGTAGCCCCATTTCCTGACCAGCTTCTAAGCAACGACTGAGCAGCATTTGCAGAACGACCGGGCCGCCATGACCTTGCAACTCCAAGACGTCTTCGCCGGTGTAGGAATGCGGTGCTGGAAAATAAATCGCTAGTCCGGAATCAATCACGCTGCCATCGGATCGAATGAAATCCAGATAGCTTGCATAGCGCGGCTTGAGTTCATTGGTGTTATCTAACTTACAGATGGCGCGTGCCAACGATCGTAGATCTTTACCGGAAATGCGCACGACACCAATACCTCCGCGTCCCGGAGCGGTGGCAATAGCAGCGATGGGTGATGCGTCTGAAAGCATGATGAGATTTTATCTGTAAATAAAAAAGTCCGCGGCCAATGGCGACGGACTTTGAAAGTCACTGCTGCGCGCAAAGCGCAACGTGAAAAATTTATTTTGTCTTTTCTGCGTTTTGTGTGATCACCCACTGCTGCCCGATAGAGAGCAGATTGTTGACCACCCAATACAGCACTAAGCCCGAGGGGAAAAAGAAAAACATGACCGAAAACGCGATCGGCATAAACATCATGACTTTGGCTTGAATCGGATCCGGTGGTGTCGGATTAAGTTTGGTTTGCACAAACATCGATACGGCCATGATCACAGGCAGGATGTACCAAGGATCGGGTGCAGCCAAATCTTGAATCCAACCTAACCATGGCGCATGACGCATTTCTACACTCGCCAATAAAACCCAATACAGCGCAATAAATACAGGGATTTGAACCACGACGGGAAGACAACCACCGAGAGGATTTATTTTTTCAGTTTTGTACAGCTCCATCATGGCTGCATTCATTTGTTGTGGATCGCCTTTGTGGCGTTCACGAATAGCCGTCATTTTGGGAGTGACTAACTTCATCTTCGCCATGCTGCGATAGCTTGCCGCCGATAGAGGGAAAAATGCTAGCTTGATCATGATCGTTAGAACGATGATGGTCCAGCCCCAGTTATTGAGCAGCTTATGAATTTGCTCCATCAACCAGAAAATAGGTTTGGCAATCAAGGTTAGCCAACCATAGTCTTTTACCAGATCAAAATCGGGCGCAAATTTTTCAAGGTTGGCGGACTCTTGTGGGCCGGTGTAGAGCTTGCCGGTTGATTTTGCTTTCGCGCCGGGCTCTATGCTTCCCAGTTTGATGATGGTGCCAACGGCGTACAGCTTGTCATCGATTTTGCGAGTGAATAATTCGTACGTACCCTTGTCCAATGGCTGGAAAGCGGAGACAAAATAATGCTGAACCATCGCAATCCACCCTTTGTCAGTTTGCGCAGCGGGCGGTTGCTTACCTTTGTCGATATCTTCGAAAGTAACCTTGCGAAATTTTTCTGCATCGGTATAGATTGCAGGGCCAGTGAATGTGCTGTAAAAGCGTGAGTCGCCGTCTAGCTTGCTAGAGTCGCGCACCAGTTGCACATAGACCGATGGGGTAATTGCTGCAGCGCTGGTATTTACGACTTCATGCGTTAGTTCGATTTCATATTCGCCGCGTTTGAACGTATACGTTTTGGTGAGCTTTATACCATCCTGTTCCGCATCAAGAATCAGTTGCACGCTATTCGCGCCTTCGAGCGTACGTACGCCTGGGCGGGCAGTAAATAA
>CANGFL010000094.1 GCA_947453015.1 Oxalobacteraceae bacterium
ATGATGCGCGATGGATCAATCACGCATGTGATCCGAATTGCGAAGCAAAAGAAGAAAAAGGCCGCGTATTTATACACGCGCTAAACGATATTCGGCGCGGCGAGGAATTGTGCTACGACTACGGCCTGGTCATTGATCTACGCATGACAAAAAAACTCAAGGCTGCTTACGAGTGTCGCTGCGGCTCAGCTAATTGTCGCGGCACGATGCTAGCGATTAAAAAGAAATCCGGTAAGGCTTAATGATTAAAGTTTTAATTTGATTCCCACATCTCATGGAGTCAAGCTTATTACTTTAGCTCCTTGGTCGTATGTTTGCAGATAGTCAGATATTTTTTCGAACGTGGCAGTAACTGGCCTACCTTTTTGGTCGGATGTGGTCACTTCCGCAGAAAACATCGAACCTAGCATTAACTTGATCGGACTCACATTCACAGGCTGAGCCTTGAAATAGGCCTTAGTGTTTGCTTTAATAATTTTGATGTTGTTAGTTTGGTAGATCGCCGCGTTCACAACATCCAGCACAAATTCCGTGCAATTCTGTCGCCCCAAAGTATAAGGGTTTGCTATTAAGGAATATCGCGGCTCGTGCAATGTCGCGTAGGTCGGCGACCCAATGACTTCCAGCAGCCGCTGCTGCAATTCTTGTGAGGGGATTAGTACGCCCGCTTCAAGTTGAGCAACACCTGCAAAAAAATCTACGGGAAAATCCTGAACTAGTTCACTGACATTAGGCTTATCGTCTTTCTGATAGAGATTATAAATGGCATAACCCTGCACACTGGCTCCATTAGCGAGGGTAATGTTGGAGTACACGGCAAAGGCTACGTGTGTGAAATGCATACCTTCAGGCATTTCAGATAATGGTCGCCCCATTCTCGCTAGTATTGCTACGCGAGCTCCCTCAGCGGCAAGAGTTCGCTCTACCTTTTTTGCGAATTGAATAATTTGTTCAGAAGAAAAATGTGCTTCCGCGTGAGCGCTACTCCCACTGAAGCTGGCTGCCTGGCTTTTAAAACAAAATTGTAATAACAGTAGCGAGAATGCAAGTCGCGCGAAGAAGGCCTTCATGGGATACCTTGATCTAAAGAATACAAAGGAGGGCTTTAACGAGGTGCTGTCCCAGTGCGCGGCTTAAGCGCGTCGGCAGGGGAACTAACTGTGATTGTTTGATCCGATATAGGTAACGGATCATTGGGCGACAAACCCGTCGTTACTGCTGCCGATCCTCTTCCAGCAGCTGTGCTGCCAGCTCCGAGTGATGTACCGACTGCACCTACAGAAAGCAATGGCACGGCCGCCACTCCTAATACCGCTTGCCCTGATGCGGCAATACCCATGGTTACTGCTTGACTTGCATGCGTACTGGCAGCACTAGCGTTCTGTGCACTATCTGCTGCATGTGCGATTGCAGCACCACTAATAACGGCACAGATCACTAAAACACGGATATTTAAGCGAAGTTTCATTAAGTTTCCCCCCAAAGAAATTTGCAAGCTGCCATCGGTTACAAATCGGCTTGAAAAGTTCCTGCAATTTGGGAAATTAATGTAATTCTTTAATCGCGGCGGTAAGCGAGCAAGTTATCTCATGAACGGATAGTTGCAGAGTAAATTTTTGGCGTATTAATCGGCGACCAAACTACTTCATGCTCTAGTTCGATCTAGATGAATATTGGGAAATAGACAGCTGTAAAAAAAGTAATCGCTAGCTCAGCTTACCAATGACCTCAATCCTCGCGCGCAAGATGCAGGAATTCGGTACGCATTGCGAGATTAGGCTGTAACTCACCCAGCATGGCTGAGGTTACCGTTTCTTCACCAGCGGTTTTTATGCCACGGCTTTCCATACACAGATGGCGACAACGGATCACTACGCCGACGGCTTTAGGCTGCAGGCTTTCCATTAACGCATTCGCCACTTGAATAGTCAGGCGCTCCTGCACCTGCAAACGTTTTGCGAAACATTCGACTAAACGCGTGAGCTTCGACAAGCCAACGATCTTCCCATCCGGCATATAACCAACCGTAGCTTTGCCAAAAAAGGGAGCGAGATGATGTTCACAATGGCTATACACAGGAATATTGCGAACAACGATTAATTCGTTGTACTCCTCAGCACCATCTTCAAATGCTTTTAAAACATCTGACGGATTTTGACCATAACCTGAGCTCCAATGCTTCCACGCTTTAGCAACGCGGGCAGGCGTTTCGATTAAGCCTGGGCGATCAGGATCTTCTCCCAAACTTTTAAGAAATCGTCTCCAGTCATTCTCGTCAAAATTGTCGGACATTAAATTCTTTCAGTAAAAGTAAGGCGATGGCAATCACTCATGGACTGATTCAGTCGAAGTGCTGCTAACCAACATAGCAGTGATCCTACCTGAAATTCCCTATTCGATTTGAACGCAAGAAATTGCTCGCCGGCTTTGGGCTTGCTGTATCCTTTTCATGCGATCGATAACACCCTGCTTTAACGTTGCGTAGGCAAGAGACGGCTTACCTGTTCGATCCCGCGTCACAACCCTTGAACTAATTATTAAAATTCATATGAACATCAAGACCACACTGCATATACGGATACTCAGCTGCCTCACTGGCATCGTAGCCGCTGGTTTTTGCGCTACCTCTATGGCGGCACCTTTTGCCTATGTGCCGAATGAAAAATCCGGCACGATTTCTGTCATCGATACGGAGAATGACAGCGTCGTTGCTGAAATCAAAGCCGGCGACAAACCTCGAGGCTTGGCCGCTTCTAAAGATGGCAAGACTTTGTATGTGAGTGATCAACCCAATAACGTATTGGTGAAAGTCGATCTGGATCAACGCATTGCATCTGGCACGGTTGAATTAGGCGAATCACCCGAAGGTGTGTCGATATCGCCCAATGGCAAGTGGGTCGCAGCCGCATCGGAAATTAGTAATTCGGTTAACTTTGTTAATACCGCGACTGGCCGCAAAGAATTTGCCATCAAGACCCGCGGACAAAATCCTGAGCATGCAGTGTTTAGTCCCGATGGCAAATGGATGTTCGTATCGGCTGAAGAAGCGGACAGCGTTGACGTTATCGATCTCGCTAAACGCAAACAAGTAGCCTCAATCAAAGTAGGTAATCGTCCGCGCGGTATCGCTTTTCGCCCGGACAGCAAAGTTGCTTACGTCGCTTCCGAGCTAGTGAATACCGTGTATGTGATTGACGTACTTAGCCGCAAAGTCATCAAGCAATTAAAAACCGGTAATTTCTGCAATGGCGTAACGGCATCGCCTGATGGCACTCGCGTCTTTGTGACGAATGGCAAGGACGGCACTGTCTCAGCCATCGATACTGCAACGAATGAAATCATTGCCACCATCCCTGTGGGTAAACGCCCCTGGAATATGGCTATCACTCCGGATAGTAAAAAACTTTATGTGGCGAATGGTCGATCCAACTCAGTCTCTGTGATCGATGCGATTGAGTTAAAAGCAATCGGCGAGATCCCGGTAGGCGATACTCCTTGGGGCGTAGTGATTCGATAATTTTTTGAAAACTTCACTCGGCCGGCTCAAATCATTGCGAATTTTAAAACCGTGTTCAAATTAAATGCCTAATTCACGCTTTGCTGTAGAGGTTTTCGCCGAATATGTGGAGGTTCTTAATTCCGGCCAGCCTGTCATTGTAAAAAAATGGGAGGATGAAAAAAATTCACTTGTATCCCCATAGACGAGGAGCCTATATTCGGGGCCCCACTTGCAATATGGCATTAGTCTCTTTAATTAGCTTGTTAAAAAATTAATGAAACTTTTTGCTTGGGTTCACTTAGTTTTACTGTTCAGTCAATAAAAACCAATCGGAGATTACATTGGCCAAATCCACTGCATTTGTTAAAAGTATCCTGGCTTCCTCTTTGGTCGTAGCTTTTGCTGCACCAAGCTTTGCCGACGAGAATCTAGACAAGATCTCGGCAATGAAAAACACCACTACAGCAATCGACATTCCTACCGTTCCACAGACCGGTGCAAACGTTGATCAGCTCAAAGCTAACCTGAAGAAAATCAAACTGCCAGAAGGCTTCAAGATCGAACTGTACGCAGTCGTTCCTGATGCACGTTACATGGCTGTTGCTCCTTCAACCAACATGCTGTTCGTTGGCACACGTAAAACCACCGTATGGGCAGTTACTGACCGTAACGGTGACATGACTGCTGACGAAGTTAAGCCTTTCGCTCCTTCGATCAAATTCAAAAATCCTAACGGCGTTTGCTGGACTAAGGATGGTTTCTTGATCGTGGTTGAATCGAACCGCGTTCTGAACTTCCCAGCTGCTGAATACTTCTACGAAGGTCCGGACGTTGCAGTGATTACTGCAGTTAAAGAAGGCGGCCTGATTCCAGTTGAAGAGCAGTCATACAACCACACTGGCCGCGTTTGCCGTGTAGCTGATGATGGCAAGCTCTACGTTACTCTGGGCCAGCCATACAACGTTCAGCCTAAAGACAAGATCGACCTGTACAACAAAGTCGGTATCGGCGGTGTTGTTCGCTTGAACCCATTTGATGGTTCGGGTCGTGAAGTGTATGCAATGGGTATGCGTAACCCAGCTGGTATCGACATCAACCCAAAAGACAAAACAATCTGGACAACAGACAACCAGGTTGATGGTCTGGGTGATGACGTTCCTCCAGGCGAATTGAACCGCATCACCAAAGCTGGTGAGCATTTCGGTTTCCCATACTGGAACGGTCATTACAAAGTTGCAGGTTCACCTGCAGCTGGTGAACTGAAAGACATGAAAGAGCCAAAATCAACGTTCCCACAAGTTGAATTCCCAGCTCACCAAGCTCAGCTCGGTATGTCGTTCTACACTGGCAAATCGTTCCCTAAGAAATATCAGGGCGGTATCTTCGTTGCTTCGCACGGCTCATGGAACCGTACAGTTCCTAGCGGCTACCTGGTCAACTACGTTCCAGTGAACGCTGATGGCACAGCTGGCAAAGCAGAAGTGTTCGCAGAAGGCTTCATCGACACAGCAACTAAGCGCGCTCTCGGCCGCCCAGTTGACGTGGCTAACTTGCCTGATGGTTCGATTCTGGTATCCGATGACTACGCTGGCGCAATCTATCGCATCAGCTACACCGGTAACTAATCGCCTGTCGTAATTTCACCGAGCAACGGCTCGGTGTTTTACGCAAAAACGCCTGCCCCGGTAACTCGTGGCAGGCGTTTTCAATTGAGGGTATAGTTCGGCCCTCGCAAAAACAACTTTTCGATTTACATCATGAAATCCGTTATTTTATTTTCAGCAGCACTCGTGTTTTCCGCTTTCACTAATAGCGCGCTTTCCGCAGAAAAAACCGGCGCCGAAATCGCACAAAGCTGCACCATGTGCCACGGTGAAAATGGGCTCTCTAAAATGCCCGGCACTCCCTCATTAGCAGGGCAGTCTGAAATTTATTTAGTTAATCAGTTGCGACATTTCCGCGATGGTCAACGTCAGCATGAACAAATGAGCGTGATTGCCAAGCCGCTTACTAATGCCGACATCGACAAAGTCTCAGCGTGGTTTGCGCAATTTGAAGTGGAATTAAAAAAGCGTTGATACCTACGTATTGGTGAGTTTTCGGTACACGAAAGTTTTCCTAGTAAGTTTGCATAAAAAAAGCCTGTGCATGCACAGGCTTTTTTATTGTGAATTACTTAGGGAGATGCTCCAGCAGTTTTTTCACTTCCAAATGCCCGGCATCTTCAGCCATTTGAAACGCGGTTTTACCACGATCATCAAGCAATGATGCATCAGCACCCTTGTCTAACAAAAGCGCAGCAGTCTGCGCATGTCCAGAGCCTGCCGCCCACATCAAGGCCGTAAGCTCACTCTTGTAACGCGCATTCACATTAACGCCAGCGGTAATCAAGCGAGCAACTACCTCGGTATGCCCATTACCGGCGGCGTACACCATGGCTGATTTTTTTAATTGATCAAGCGCATGAATATCGGCGCCTTTACTCAGCAATTTTTCTAAT
>CANGFL010000095.1 GCA_947453015.1 Oxalobacteraceae bacterium
AACTAACTCTTGTAACAACTCGACCGGATACAAAGCACCGGTTGGGTTATTCGGATTGATGACGACGATGGCACGGGTATTCGAATTGATTTTCTTTTTGATGTCATCGATATCGGGATACCAATCGGCTTGTTCATCACACATGTAATGAATAGGCTTGCCACCTGAAAGGCTCACTGCCGCTGTCCACAACGGATAATCCGGCGCCGGAACTAACACCTCATCGCCCGTGTTGAGCAACGCATTCATGCCCATTACGATTAATTCAGACGCACCATTACCAAGATAAATATCATCAATCGTTACGCCAGTGATTTTCTTTTCTTGGGTGTAATGCATGATCGCCTTGCGAGGGGCGAACAAACCTTTGGAATCGGTATACCCTGCGGCATTACCCATATTGCGGATCATGTCTCGCACAATCTCGTCAGGTGCATCAAAACCAAATGGCGCGAGGTTGCCAATATTTAGTTTGATGATTTTTTGACCTTCTTCTTCCATCTGCCGTGCTTTCTCGAGCACAGGTCCGCGGATGTCATAACAAACATCGGCCAGTTTTTTGGATTTTTGGATTGGTTTCACAGCTGTCGTTCGCCCTGGTTAGCGCGTGCACTCAGTGGGTGTTGCACCGCGATAAAACAAGCATTTTGCCCCAAATTGGCGTGCTTTACCAATGCGAAACCCCTTAGCTATGCTGATCGCGATAAAATCGGTCTCACTATGAAGTTGCATTCCACCCAGACCCAGCAATATCAAACAGTTACCGGCTACGAAGACGACTGGATAGAGATTAATGCCCAGCGTTTTGCTCATAGTTTGGTCGTTTTGCCCGAATCGGCTCCGCAGCCTTGGCAAGTCAGGGCTTTCGAGGACTTACAGCCTTCGGATTTCGAGCTGTTGGGCAGTATGAAGCCCGACCTTGTCATTTTGGGTACAGGTCAACGACAGCGCTTTGCCTCTGCTCGTTTGACAGCTCAGTTAATGGCGCAAAGGGTGGGCGTTGAGTGTATGGATAATCAAGCAGCTTGCCGAACTTATAATATTTTGATGGCTGAGGGTAGAAAAGTGGCGCTGGCGGTCATTCTTCCCGGTCAGCCTAAATAGCAGTCCCACTAGGAGAATGAGTTGAGTGAACGTCCGTCCATCCTGAATATGACCGTACCGGATTTTTCCGCCGCAATCACGGGTACGACGCCATTTCAGTTATCCCAGTACCGAGGCAAGCATTTGGTGTTGTACTTCTATCCCAAAGACAATACGCCGGGCTGCACGACCGAAAGCCTGCAATTTCGCGAGCTCTATCCCAAATTTCAACAGGCTGGCACCGAGATTATCGGCATCAGCCGAGACAGCATCCGATCTCATGATGGTTTTAAATCCAAACTTGATTTGCCATTTGAATTAATTTCCGATGCCGACGAAACCGTGTGCACTATGTTTGATGTCATCGTCATGAAATCTATGTACGGGAAAAAAGTACGTGGCATTGAGCGTTCAACATTTGTTATTGACGCTGCCGGTAAAATAGTGAAAGAATGGCGTGGAGTAAAAGTTCCTGGCCATGTTGATGACGTTCTGGAATTTGTTCAAAGTTTGGGTTAACACAAGATAACCAATTGAATCTCAAAGATTATTCGCGTTCAAGGCTGTTTAAGAAAAAGGATGACGTCCTTTTGCTTAAACGGCCTTTTCTGTTTTATTCCCTGCAGTTCGTTCGTTTTCGACGTTCCTTTCCCTTTAATTTAAGTTTGAGGTCCTGATGCCCCTGCCTAAAATGCCAAACAAACCCGCAGCACTGCTCTCCCCGGTTGATTATCCCAAGGCAGAAAAAGGCAAATCCGTTAAACCAGCAATCGCGCTGGTGACTACAGCACCGACGGTGCCGGTCACCCCACCTCAAGCTCGCACGAAATCTGAAGCACCGGTTCAAGATAGTCCACCCGCACGTCGGTCGCGCAGCGACACGAGCACCAAGTCACACACCAGTCGCACACCAGGCAAGCGCGGTGCGACCAAGTTGTTTGTGCTCGACACCAATGTATTAATGCACGATCCAACGTCGCTGTTTCGTTTTGCCGAGCATGACATTTATCTTCCTATGATTACATTGGAAGAGCTAGATAATCATAAAAAAGGTATGTCCGAAGTAGCGCGCAATGCGCGTCAAGTGTCACGCTCACTGGATGCGCTAGTTGCTGATATTGCTGAGGACGCGATCGATTCAGGTATTGCACTGAATAAGTTAGGAAATAAAGACGCGGCCGGACGATTATTTTTTCAGACTAAACTAGGTCGCTGGACGCTTCCTGAAGGTCTGCCTGAAGGCAAAGCCGACAATCAAATTCTGGGAGTCGTTCGCGCGCTGCAAGAACAACAACCTGAGCGCCCCGTGGTGTTGGTGTCTAAAGATATCAACATGCGCATTAAAGCCCGCGCTTTGGGTTTGCCAGCGGAAGAATATTTCAATGACCATGTATTAGAAGATACCGATCTTCTGTATTCAGGCATTTTGCCGCTAACAGACGATTTCTGGAATCGTCACGGCAAAGGCATGGAATCCTGGCAGGAATCGCGTCAAGGCTATAGCAGCACCTTCTATCGCGTTACAGGCCCACAAATTCCCGCCATGTTGGTCAATCAATTTGTCTATATGGAGCCGCGGAATGGCGAACCTTCATTCTATGGACAAGTAACACAAATCAATGGCAAAACAGCGGTGCTGCGTACGCTGCGTGATTACGGTCATAACAAAAATAATGTCTGGGGTATTACCGCGCGCAATCGTGAACAAAATTTTGCGCTCAATCTATTGATGGATCCCGACTGTGATTTCGTCACCTTGCTTGGTCAGGCCGGAACAGGGAAAACATTGTTGGCGCTAGCTGCAGGTCTGGCGCAAGTGCTGGAATCTAAGACATACAATGAAATTATCGTCACGCGCGTGACTGTACCCGTCGGTGAAGATATTGGATTTTTACCCGGTACAGAAGAAGAAAAAATGTCACCTTGGATGGGTGCCTTTGATGACAACTTAGAAGTGTTGAACAAATCGGATTCGGATGCCGGTGAATGGGGACGCGCAGCGACACAAGAATTAATACGTTCACGCATCAAGATCAAATCGCTAAACTTTATGCGTGGCCGCACCTTCGTCAACAAATACCTCATCATCGACGAAGCACAAAATCTAACGCCTAAACAGATGAAAACACTGGTAACGCGTGCCGGCCCGGGTACAAAAATCGTCTGCCTTGGCAACATCGCTCAGATCGACACCCCTTACCTGACCGAAGGATCGAGTGGCCTGACGTATGTTGTGGATAGATTCAAAGGCTGGGGTCACAGCGGACACATCACGCTCGCACGCGGTGAACGTTCACGACTGGCAGATCACGCCAGCGATGTGCTCTAACCGACACGAAACTCAGTTAGAGCGTGCGAAAGGTAAGTAGTGGTAATCAACAATTAGCAATTACGCTGTGATTACAAAAACTGCTTACCTACCCACCAAGCAATCGCTGCCATAAAAGCAGATGCGGGTATGGTGAAAACCCATGCCCAAACAATAGTGCCTGCAATACCCCATCGCACTGCCGACATTTTGCGGGAAGATCCAACGCCGACGATAGCGCCGGTAATGGTGTGCGTGGTCGAAACGGGAATACCTAGGGACGTCGCTAAAAACAGGGTAATCGCTCCGCCCGTCTCCGCACAGAAACCACCTACTGGCCTTAGCTTAGTAATTTTTTGCCCCATCGTTTTCACGATACGCCAACCGCCAAACAAGGTACCCATACCAATGGCTAGATAGCAGCTCACGATGACCCATGTGGGTAATGGATCACTGGCAGCAGCAGCGCCGGACGCAATCAACAACATCCAAATAATACCCATGGTTTTTTGCGCATCGTTTCCACCATGACCTAAGCTGTACATGGAGGCAGACACTAGCTGCATGCGCCTAAACCATTTATCCACATGCCGTGGTGTGCTGCGTACAAACACCCACGACACAAGCAGCATCATTAACGAACCAAAAAATAATCCTAGCAATGGCGATAGCACGATAAAGGTGATGGTTTTAATCAGGCCGGCAGAAATCAGCGAGTTCGTTCCTGCTTTTGCGACAGCAGCACCTACTAAGCCTCCAATCAGCGCATGCGATGACGATGAAGGGATACCGTAATACCAGGTAATGAAATTCCATACGATAGCGCCAACCAGTGCACCGAACACCACGTAGTGATCAACGACCATAGGATCAATGGTGCCCTTGCCGACCGTGGTCGCCACTTTAAGCTGGAATACGGCGATCGCAACAAAGTTAAAAAAAGCGGCCAACATGACAGCATGAGAAGGCTTCAATACACCGGTCGAAACGACGGTAGCAATCGCATTTGCGGCATCATGAAAACCATTCATGAAATCGAAAAGCAAGGCCAGAATAATCAAAAAGCCCAGCACATAAATACTAATGTTCAGAGTTTGCATGCGTTAGAGTAGCTAAATGATGGATGGCGATTTAAGCGTTTTCAACGATGATGCCTTCAACAATATTGGCAACATCTTCGCAACGATCGGTCACAGTTTCTAGCAACTCATAAATTGCTTTTAGTTTGATCAAATTACGAACATCCGGCTCTTCCCGAAAAAGCTTAGACATCGCAGCGCGCATGACGTGATCAGCATCCGATTCCAGACGGTCGATTTCGGCGCAGATGGCTAACATTTCGCGCGCATTATCCATGTTGTGCAACAGCGAGACGCTAGCCAACACTTTCTCACAACATGTCTGACAGAGTTCGGCTAAACGTTTAGCCTCGGGTGTAATGGCCTTGATATCGTAGAGAGAAATAGTTTGTGCCACATCCTCCAACAGATCAAGAATGTCATCCATACGATTAATAAGATGGTGAATATCTTCGCGATCGAGCGGCGTAATAAATGTTTTGTGCAGCAATTCCAGTGCTGAGTGAGTGACTTTGTCAGCTTGCTTTTCTATGGTTTCAATCGCATGAACACGATGTTCCAGATCATCAAAGTTCGTCATTAAAGAAACGAGTTCTTTACTACCTTTCACGCACAGCTCTCCGTGCTGAATGAAAAACTCAAAGAACTTGCCCTCAGTGGGCATCAGACGTCCAAACATATCTGCTCCTTGCTCTGGAAATATTTTATATAAAAATTACTCTGATCCATACACAGGCGCACTGCCAGTGTAGTTTTCAAATTTTGTGTACTGACCCAAAAAGGTCATGCGAACACTGCCAATAGGACCATTACGCTGCTTACCAATAATGATTTCAGCCATACCTTTTTCAGGTGAATCTGGGTTGTACACTTCATCACGATAAATAAACAAAATTAAATCGGCATCTTGCTCAATAGCGCCCGACTCTCGCAGATCCGACATCACCGGACGTTTATTCGGCCGCTGCTCCAATGAACGATTCAGCTGCGATAAAGCGATCACTGGGCAATTCAATTCTTTGGCCAAGCCTTTTAAGTTTCGCGAAATTTCAGAAATCTCTGTCGCCCTATTTTCACCCGGTGAATTGGCTGACATGAGCTGGAGGTAATCGACAATGATCAAACCTAATTTTCCGCATTGTCGCGCGAGCCGACGCGAGCGTGCGCGCAATTCTATCGATGACAATGCTGGCGTTTCATCGATGAAAATTTGAGCGTCGTTCATTTTCTGAATCGCGTGTGTCAAACGCGGCCAATCTTCATCGTTCAAGCGACCTGTTCGCAAACGATGTTGATCGAGGCGACCTACCGAACCCAGCATACGCATAGCTAACTGCGAGCCACCCATCTCCATCGAAAAAATAGCGACAGGCAAACCACTATCGGTGGATACATGTTCGCCAATATTTACCGAGAATGCCGTTTTACCCATCGAAGGTCGACCGGCCACGATGATTAAATCACCTGGCTGCAAACCTGATGTCATGCGATCAAGATCAACAAATCCTGTGGGCACGCC
>CANGFL010000096.1 GCA_947453015.1 Oxalobacteraceae bacterium
AAACGTTAATCAATGTACTGCGTTGCAGAGGAAGGGTAATTATGGAATACAGGCCAATTAACTCCATGCAATGGTTAAGTTCATTCAAAAACGTACTATCTCTGGTGACGAGTACACAAGTAAGCTTTCCACTCGCATGAATTTTCTGAAAATAATTTGTGGTTGAACTTATTCGTTCTTTATAACTCTGCAAACTTTCGCCATCCAGGCAAGGCTCATCAATAAATACAAGCCGCACAGGCTTGCCAGCTAAGGTGGCATGTTCTAATGATTCAACGACCCCTTCAACACTCTGGCAAATTTCGGGGGCGATACCGCAAGCCATGGTTATTTGTGCAACTAGATTGGGTTGACTTCGTAACGGACTAAATACTAGGGAACGAATTGAGGCAACCGCCAGTTCAGAAGAAACAGGCGCTGATTTTGTCTCCATTTCAAATTCCAGCTCGAACCAAAATTCACTTCCCTCTCCTTGAATACTGCTAAATCCTATTTCACCACCCATCAATTCAACTAATTGCTTGCAAATAGTCGTACCTAGTCCGGTTCCACCGAAGCGTCGTGTGGTTGATTCATCGGCCTGCGTAAAACTTTCAAATATTTTGTCTTGCGCGCACATGGGAATACCAATCCCAGTATCTTTGACTGAAAATCGTAAACGTATATGACCTAGCGTCTTTGCTACGAGACTTACGCCTACAGAGATTCTTCCTTGTTCGGTGAATTTGACTGCATTTCCAATTAGATTAACGAGTATTTGTCGCAGATGATGTTGATCGCCATTAATTTGAAATGGGACGTCGGAGCATATGCTGTGGGTAAGATGAATTTGAAACGGATCGATGCGATAGCGGAAAATATCTAAAATACTTTGAATTATTTTATATAAGTCGAATTGCACTGATTCAACCGACATTTTTCCTGCTTCTATTTTTGAAAAATCTAAAACATCTTCGATCTGAGTAAGCATCACTTGCGATGTCGCAGTGAGGCAATCAAGCATCTCGATTTGATCACGATCGAGCTGCGTACTTCGCATCAAATCAATCATGCCTATGATGGCGTTTAGAGGCGTTCTTAACTCATGACTCACCGAGCAAATAAACTGCCTTTTAGCAATGTTTGCTTCCTCCGCACGATCGAGCGCTTTATAGAGACGACCAATTAACGTGCTTGAATACATGGATATCAATAAGGTACCTAACCACAAGCCAAGGGCAAGACCTTGATCATCCTGCCAATACGGCGCTACCACGATCACGAGTCCAAATCCGCTGAGTGCCAAAACCAGGGCGATCAGTAAATACGTTCTTCCGAATCTGAAACCGTTACCAATAACTATCCATTGATATAAAAAACACAGTGGTGCAGCGTGACCACCGCCCACTATGAGCAAGTAAGTTAAGGAAGCAATATCCAACAATATGGACAAGATGCGTCTGACAGGCCTTTCTCCCGGCCAAAAATATACGCATGCCGCCATCAATAC
This sequence comes from Oxalobacteraceae bacterium, assembly GCA_947453015.1. Taxonomy (GTDB): domain Bacteria; phylum Pseudomonadota; class Gammaproteobacteria; order Burkholderiales; family Burkholderiaceae_D; genus Pernthalerella. Next base: position 1,490 of record CANGFL010000096.1, read on the forward strand.
GGCAGCAATAACGAATAGAGACGGGACAAAAACAAGATTCAGCGCATTGGCTGCTACGCTTTGCGGGTTCGAGAATTGGAGATCATTAAAATAATAAATTAACACCAAGCCAATCAAGACGCGTACTAAGGCTTGCTCAAATTCGTTATCTCGCTTCTCTTTTACATACCTAACCAGTAGCTGAATTACGTATGAAGAGATAAATTTTTCTTTCATTGCTGTTTGCCTGAAGTCATGCAAAGTGGAAAATTTTCAAATGCACGCACTAAAAAATTTTTCATATGTCGCAGACTCTACTAGGGAAAGATGATGCGACTAAGCGCAAATCAAATTTCACAACCTGTCATGAGGTAAAAGCAAGGGGCAGAGAAAATCTAACCACGAAGGTGTTCGTGATGATGTTAGAAGATGCGGGGTAGAGATAGCTAGACTTGAGAAAAATCTGAAGGCAGCAGGAAATTTCTTAGCGAGAGACTGATTTATTACACATTTTATGGCGAACCAGCGCTGATGTACGACAGCTAGGTTATGTGATTCATGGCGTGAAACGAAACATAGTGTCGCTATGCGACATTCGCTCCAGCCATGAAATTACTTACGGTGGGTTACTCGAAAAATTCTTTGACTTTATCCATCCAAGATTTGCTCTGCGGACTATGTTTGGCTCCACCCGCTTCGGTCAACTTATCGAATTCTTCTAATAGTTCTTTCTGCTTGTCAGTCAGCTTGACCGGCGTCTCAATCAAAATATGACAAAACAAATCGCCAGGAACTCCTGAGCGCACGCCCTTAATACCTTTACCGCGCAAGCGGAACGTTTTTCCCGTCTGCGTACCTTCAGGCACGGTGAACGATACCTTTCCACCTAAGGTGGGCACTTCTATGTCTCCGCCCAACGTCGCACGCGCAAACGAGATGGGCATTTCGCAATGCAGATCATCGCCATCTCGCTGAAATACAGCGTGCTGCTTAATATGAATTTCAACATACAAATCACCGGTCGGACCACCATTCATGCCCGGCTCGCCGTTACCGGTTGAGCGAATTCGCATGCCATCATCAATACCGGCTGGGATTTTTACTTCCAGTGTCTTATTGCGTTTTATGCGGCCAGAACCAGCGCAGCCACCACACGGATCAGGTATGACCTTGCCAGTGCCATGACACTTGGGGCACGTTTGCTGAATGCTGAAAAAACCTTGCTGCATACGAACTTGACCATGACCACCGCAAGTACCGCACGTAGTTGGCGAGGTTCCTGGCTTTGCACCGGAACCATGGCAGGTATCGCATTCACTCCACGAAGGCACACGTATCGTGGTGTCGAAACCATTCGCTGCCTGCTCAAGGGTGATGTCTAAGTTGTAGCGAAGATCGGCACCGCGATAAACCTGCGGTCCACTACGCGCACGGCCTCCGCCGAAAATATCACCGAAGATATCGCCAAACGCATCCGAGAATCCACCCGCTCCTGCGCCACCACCACCGCCACCCATATTCGGATCGACACCTGCATGGCCATAGCGATCATACGCTTCGCGCTTTTGAGGATCGGAAAGCATTTCATACGCTTCCTTGGCTTCTTTGAATTTATCCTCAGCGCCTTTGCTATCGGGATTTCGATCAGGATGATGCTTCATCGCTAGCTTGCGATACGCCTTCTTGATCTCATCGTCCGACGCATTTTTTGCTACGCCAAGTATTTCGTAAAAATCACGTTTAGCCATCTCACATATCCATGCAAAAAACCGGGCAGGAGGCGAAACAGCGCTCCAGCCCGGCGTCGTCGATGCAGGCTAGCTGCATGACGAGGGTAAAATTATTTGTCTTTTACTTCCTTGAAGTCCGCGTCGACCACATCATGTTCGGCGGGCTTAGCACCTGCAGCTGATTCGCCGGGTGCTGCACCGGCAGCCGCACCTGATGCTGCTTGTTGTGCTTGCATATCGGCGTACACTTTTTCACCTAACTTCTGCGATGCCGTAGAAAGTGCTTCCACTTTAGCGTCAATCGCTGCTTTATCAGCACCTTTCAACACGTCCTCAAGATCCTTAATGGCCGCTTCAATTTTTTCTTTTTCACCCACCTCGAGCTTGTCACCATGCTCGGTCAATGCTTTGCGGGTCGAATGAACTAAGGCATCACCTTGGTTATGCGCTTCGGCGAGTTCTTTTAAGCGTTTGTCTTCTTCGGCATTCGCTTCAGCATCACGCACCATGCTCTGTATCTCTTCTTCCGTGAGACCAGAATTCGCTTTGATGGTGACTTTATTTTCTTTGCCGGTCGCTTTGTCTTTTGCACCCACATGCAAAATACCATTTGCATCGATATCAAACGTCACTTCAATTTGAGGCGTGCCACGCTGTGAAGGTGGAATACCTTCGAGATTAAATTCACCTAAGCTCTTATTACCGGTGGCCATTTCACGCTCACCTTGATACACCTTAATCGTGACCGCCGGTTGATTATCTTCTGCTGTAGAAAACACTTGGCTAAATTTGGTTGGGATAGTGGTGTTTTTCTTAATCATCTTGGTCATCACGCCACCAAGAGTCTCAATACCCAATGACAGCGGTGTCACATCCAACAAAAGCAAATCTTTACGATCGCCTGAAAGGACCGAACCCTGAATCGCAGCACCTACAGCTACGGCCTCATCAGGATTCACGTCTTTGCGTGGCTCACGACCAAAAAACTCTTTAACTTTTTCTTGCACCTTAGGCATACGAGTCATGCCGCCGACCAGAATGATGTCGTCGATGTCAGCGACTTTAACGCCCGCATCATTAATCGCGATACGGCAAGGCTCGATCGTCTTAGAAATCAATTCCTCAACTAAGGACTCGAGCTTAGCGCGGGTCATCTTTAAGTTAAGGTGCATAGGCGCACCATTCGCCATCGCAATGTAAGGCTCATTAATTTCCGTCTGCTGCGATGAAGACAATTCAATCTTCGCGCGCTCAGCGGATGCCTTAATACGCTGCAAAGCGATAGGATCTTTGGATAAATCTACGCCATTAATTTTTTTGAATTCATCAATAATGAAATCAATGATGCGCTGATCGAAATCTTCACCACCTAAGAACGTGTCGCCATTGGTTGAAAGCACTTCGAACTGCATCTCACCATCGACATCGGCGATCTCAATGATCGATACGTCAAAGGTACCGCCGCCCAAGTCATACACTGCAATCTTGCGGTCGCCTTTGCCACCTTTATCCAAGCCAAAAGCCAGCGCGGCCGCGGTCGGTTCATTGATGATACGTTTGACTTCAAGACCTGCAATACGACCTGCATCTTTGGTTGCCTGACGTTGTGCATCATTGAAATACGCAGGAACGGTAATAACCGCTTCAGTGACTTCTTCGCCGAGATAGTCTTCGGCAGTTTTTTTCATTTTGCGGAGCACTTCCGCAGAAATTTGTTGTGGCGCTAGTTTTTTATCGCGTACCGAAATCCAAGCGTCACTGTTATCCGCTTTCATGATTTCGTAAGGCATCAGACCTATGTCTTTTTGCACTTCTTTTTCATCAAACTTACGACCGATCAGGCGCTTAACTGCAAACAGCGTGTTCTTAGGATTAGTCACCGCCTGACGCTTAGCTGGTGCGCCAACGAGAATTTCGCCATCCTCTTGATAAGCGATGATAGAAGGCGTGGTACGTGCGCCTTCTGAGTTTTCGATAACCTTAGGCTGACCACCCTCCATGATGGCGACACAGGAATTCGTGGTTCCCAGATCAATGCCAATAATCTTGCTCATGATGTTTTCCTTAAATAACTAGTTCAATGTCTGTAATACTGAATCTGTCGATAGTTCTGATATGCGGCGCTTAGCTCAAGTTTCAAGAAGCTTGAAACTATTGAGACACCGTCACCAATGCCGGCCGTAACAAACGATCGGAAATCATGTAACCCTTTTGCAGCACGCTCACTATCGTGTTGGCCTCTTGCTCCGAAGGCACCATAGAAATGGCCTGATGTTTCATTGGGTCGAGCTTCTCACCCGGCTTCGGATCGAGTTCGACCAAGCGATTTCGCTCAAAGGCGGCGACCAGCTGCTTCAAGGTCATGTCCACACCTTCTTTGAGCGACTCAACCGAAGGCACTTCGATTTTGAGCGCCATCTCAAGGCTATCTTTCACTGGCAACAAAGCTTCAGCAAAACCCTCGATCGCAAATTTGTGCGCCTTGGAGATATCCTCCTGAGCACGCCGACGAATATTTTCAGCATCGGCTTTGGCGCGCAAAAACGCATCCTGCATCTCGGCTAGTTTGGCTTCGGCCTCGTTCAATCGCTGACCCAGGTCTAGCCCGCCTTCCATCGCTTGCTGAGCTAACTCGTCGGCGGTAAAGGTCACGTTTTCTGTCAAATCTTTAGGCTGCTCAGGTTCCGTCTGACCCGTTTGCTGACCTGTTTGCTGACCCGGCTGGGATTCTGCTTGATTCATAAGTTCTCCAACTAAATCAATTACTTGCAATAACACTGGG
>CANGFL010000097.1 GCA_947453015.1 Oxalobacteraceae bacterium
AACACGCACGGTGCCGTTATTGCCCAGATTTTCGTAAAACACATTGTCTGCGCGCACACCGGCTTTTTCCAGCGCCTGGCTAGCCAGCGCGACCGCTTCAGGTCCGAGTTTAATCGTGGCTTTAGCGCTGCTGATCTGCACCGCAGGAGATTCACCAAAGAAATTCGGGATGGTGTACAGCGCACCGAACAACAGTACGAGTACGATCAAGACATATTTCCAAACGGGATAACGATTCATGGCGTGTCGCTTACTATAAAAAAATATCCGGCCTGATCAGGCCGGACACAGAACTCAGGCCAACTAAGGTCGTTGAGCAGCTCAGAGTGCTTTGATCGAGCCTTTGGGTAGCAGCAGAGTCACGGCGGCTTTTTGCATAACGACTTCAGTGCCGGCGGCGACTTCAACCGTAATGTAGGCATCCGTTACTTTGGTGACTTTGCCCAACAAACCACCTGCAGTGATCACTTCATCGCCTTTGGCCAATGCGTCAATCATTGATTTCTGCTCTTTCTGACGCTTCATCTGCGGACGAATCATCAGGAAATACAGAACAACGAACATCAAAATGATGGGCAAAAAGCTCATCAGGCCACCAGCAGCGCCTGACGCGCCTGCGGTTTGCGCATAGGCATTAGAAATCAGCATGGACTACTCCAAAATAGGGATTTTTCGAGACGCGGCATTCTATCACTCCGCACCTTATTGGATATGCGGCCAACCACACAGAAAGAACGCCAGAATGCGTTCACAACGGAAAGCTGACCTACTTCCAGACCGGCCCAGTCCATTGTCAGATAGCTAAATACCTTCAGCTGCCGCGTGCGCGCTCATCTGCAAAGCGCTGGCGAAACGCCGAAAAACCACCCGCTTCAATCGCAGAACGCATGTCGTCCATCAATTGCAAGTAAAAATGCAGGTTGTGAATCGTGTTTAACTGAGCGCCCAAAATCTCGCCGCAGCGATGCAAATGATGCAAATAAGCACGTGAAAAGTTTTGACAGGTGTAGCAGGAGCACGTCTCGTCTAGCGGTATCTGCTCATTTTTGTGACGTGCATTTTTGATTTTTATGTCGCCAAAACGCGTAAACAACCAACCATTGCGCGCGTTACGCGTAGGCATCACGCAATCAAACATATCAATTCCGTGTGCCACGCCATCGACCAAGTCTTCAGGTGTGCCCACACCCATCAAATAGCGCGGCTTATCCGTTGGCAGTCGTGGCCCTGTATGCGCCAATATGCGCTGCATATCTTCCTTAGGCTCACCCACCGACAATCCACCAATCGCCAAACCATGAAAATCTAAATCATTTAAGCCAGCGAGCGATTCATCGCGCAGCTCTTCAAACATGCCGCCTTGCACAATACCAAACAAGGCATTAGGATTTTCTTCACGGTTAAATTCGTCTAGCGAGCGCTTAGCCCAACGCAAAGACATGCGCATCGACTTACCAGCTTCTTCACGCGTTGCGGGTCGACCTTCAATTTCATAGGGCGTGCATTCATCGAACTGCATCACCACATCGGAGTTCAACACACGCTGAATTTGCATAGAAATTTCAGGCGAGAGAAACAGACGATCACCATTGATAGGCGAAGAAAATTTAACGCCTTCTTCGCTGATTTTTCGCATTTCTCCCAATGAAAATACTTGGAATCCACCCGAGTCAGTCAATAACGGTTTATTCCAACCAATGAACTGATGCAAACCACCAAACTCACGAATCGTCTCCAAACCTGGGCGTAACCAAAGATGAAAGGTATTCCCTAAAATAATTTGCGCACCGATTTTTTCCAACTCTAGTGGTGACATCGCTTTCACCGAACCATAGGTTCCCACCGGCATAAAAATCGGCGTCTCTATCGTTCCATGATTTAGCTCCAGACGGCCACGGCGTGCATGACCATCCGTTTTTAATAAGGTGTACTTCATGAGTTGGTATTCCTTTCCAGCAGCATCGCATCACCATAGCTAAAAAACCGATAGCGCTGTTCGATGGCGTGAGCGTACGCGTCACGCATTTTTTGATATCCAGCAAATGCCGACACCAGCATCAATAGCGTCGATTTTGGCAAATGAAAATTCGTAATTAATCGTGTCACTGTATGAAACGTATAACCCGGCGTGATAAATAAACGCGTATCATTACTTCCCGCAACCAATGTGCCTGATACTGAAGCTGACTCAAGCGCACGTAAACTAGTTGTCCCTACGGCGACCACGTGCTTACCTTCTCGTTGCGCTGCATGTATTACATCGACAGTCTCTTGTGAAATGCTGTACCACTCACTGTGCATCTGATGCTCAGATAAATTTTCTGTACGAACGGGTTGAAAAGTACCGGCACCCACGTGCAAAGTTATCGTCGCAATACGCACACCTTTGGCGCGCAGTGCTTGCAAAAACGCTTCATCAAAATGCAGTCCGGCAGTAGGTGCTGCCACCGCACCCGGTGTTTTCGCGTACACGGTCTGATAGCGCTGCGCATCAAATTCATCTGCGGCGTGATCGATGTAAGGCGGCAAAGGTAAACGACCATAGCGTTCCATCAGTAGCAAAGCATCTTCAGGAAAACTCAAGCTAAAGAATTCACCAACGCGTTCGCCCACAATCACATCAAACGCATCTGCCAAGCGCATCTTCGTGCCTGGCGCAGGTGTTTTAGATGCGCGTACTTGCGCGACGACTGTCGTAGTGTCAATCACGCGCTCGACTAATACCTCAACCCGCCCACCAGTTTCTTTCATCCCAAAAAACCGCGCATTCACTACCCGGGTATCATTGAATACAAGCACATCCCCTGCTTCCAGCGTTGCCAACACATCGGTAAACAGCCCGTCGATCAGCCGGTCTGGCTGGACGTGCAAAAGACGTGACTGAGTGCGCTCAGCCAACGGCGACTGCGCAATCAGTTCGGCAGGAAGATTAAAATCGAAATCAGTGAGTGAATACATCGGGATGCGCAGCGCTATCAACGTAAGGAAAGCTGCAGCAGATAAGCAAAAGCCGGTATTCTACGCTGCGCTTGCCAACTCAGTCCGACATGTCCGCTACTAGAAAAAAAAAGACGCCCACGAAAAGTCTACGCACCGTTGACCGGTTTGCGCGCCTTGGGCTATCCACCGACATGTCGCTGGTGCTGCATCTGCCCATGCGCTATGAGGATGAAACGACCTTACTCACCATCCGTGATGCCAGTCACACCTACGGACAAGCTGTGCAAGTCGAAGGTGTGGTCACCGACTGCGATGTGCAATATCGCCCGCGCCGGCAATTAATCGTCAAAATGACTGACGATACGGACACCTTAACCCTGCGCTTCTTGAATTTTTACGGTAGTCAGGCGATTCAAATGGCGCAAGGTAAGCGCTTGCGAGTACGCGGAGAATTTCGGCACGGCTTTCTCGGTAATGAGATGGTTCATCCCACCGTAAAAAGCGTTACATCTGATTCCGCACTACCCGAGGCACTAACTCCGGTGTATCCGGCTGGCGAAGGTATCTCACAAACCATTCTGCGTTCAGCGATTGCGAAAGCGATGGCGCGGATAGATTGGAGTGACACCCTGCCTCAGGCGTTGCGTGAGCGTTTAAAACTGATGCCTTTCGAACAAAGTGTACGACTGCTGCATAACCCACCCGCCGATATCGACGAGCATGCCTTAATTGAACGTAGCCATCCAGCATGGATACGCATGAAGTTCGATGAATTACTGGCTCAACAGCTATCGATGAAGCGCGCGCAACTAGCGCGTCGACAACAAGGTGCCCCTGTACTGGCCAAGATAGGTTCATTAACCACGTCGTTGTCAGCCGCTTTACCATTTACGCTAACCGCTGCGCAACAACGCGTACTAAATGAAATTCGTACGGATATCGCTATGCCATATCCCATGCAGCGATTACTGCAAGGGGATGTCGGCAGTGGCAAGACCGTCGTTGCAGCATTGGCTGCCGCACAAGCAATAGACAATGGTTATCAAACAGCTTTAATGGCACCCACTGAAATTTTGGCTGAACAGCATTTTCGAAAAATCGCTGGCTGGATGGAGCCATTGGGCATACAAGTCGCATGGCTCACCGGTAGTTTAAAAAAACGTGAGAAAGAGGAAGCGCGTGCACGTATTGAATCAGGTGAAGCACAACTCATTATCGGTACTCATGCCTTGATTCAGCACGATGTGGAGTTTGCTAAATTAGGATTAGCCATCGTTGATGAACAACATCGCTTTGGTGTCGCGCAACGACTCACACTTCGTAACAAAGGTCTGGATAGTCTGCCGCATCAATTAATGATGTCAGCCACACCGATTCCACGTACCCTAGCTATGACGTACTACGCTGATCTCGAAGTCTCAGTGATTGATGAGTTACCACCGGGTCGTACACCTATCGTCACTCGGCTTATCGCTCAAGAACGACGCAATGAAGTGATGGAGCGAGTGCATGCAGCAGCTAAAGAAGGACGTCAAACATACTGGGTTTGCCCACTGATCGAAGAATCTGAAGCCCTGCAGTTGCAAACGGCTACCGACACCCATGCGATGCTGACTGCCGCCTTGCCGGATTTACGCGTTGGTCTGGTACATGGCCGCATGAAGCCTGCAGAAAAACAAGCGGTGATGAGTGAATTCGCCGCTGGTGCGATTGACCTTTTGGTAGCCACCACCGTGATTGAAGTCGGCGTCGATGTACCCAATGCCTCGTTAATGGTGATTGAACATGCCGAACGATTCGGTTTATCGCAACTGCATCAGCTACGAGGGCGCGTCGGTCGCGGAGCCGCCGCCAGCGTTTGTCTATTGATGTATCAAGGCCCACTAGGTTCGATCGCAAAACAGCGTTTAGCCATCATGCGCGAACTATCGGATGGCTTTGAAATTTCGCGTCGCGATCTGGAAATTCGCGGCCCCGGCGAATTTTTAGGAGCACGCCAATCCGGCCAAGCGATGTTGCGCTTTGCCGATTTAGAAACAGATACCTGGCTGGTTGAAACGGCGCGCGACATCGCTCAACAATTACTACACGATGACCCCGCTACGGTAGAAGCGCATTTACAGCGCTGGCTGGGTGCGCGAGAAGATTATTTAAAGGTGTGAAATCACACCAAGCTCATTTCAACGTATTGAAACAGTGAACTCATCCACTTTTTCGACCAACTATGCGACACTAATTACATGACATTGACAGAACTGAAATATATCGTTGCCGTCGCACGTGAAAAACACTTTGGCCGCGCCGCCGAAGCCTGCTTCGTGGCGCAACCCACGCTATCGGTCGCCATTAAGAAGCTTGAAGATGAATTAGGCGTCGCTATTTTTGAGCGTGGTGGTACTGAAATCAGCGTAACGCCGGTGGGCGCACAAATCGTTACTCAGGCAGAGCGAGTACTGGAACAAACTTCTTTCATCCGCGACATCGCTAAACAAAATAATGATCCTTTGTCCGGCACTCTGCGCATAGGCGTGATCTACACGATCGCTCCGTATTTGCTGCCGCAATTAGTACCTACGCTCATTAACACCGTTCCTCAAATGCCTTTGGTATTGCAAGAAAATTTCACCGTAAAGTTAATTGAGCTCTTACGTGCGGGTGAATTGGATGCGGCTATCATGGCATTACCTTTTAATCAGCAAGGTCTGATGGTGCAGCCTGTGTATGACGAGCCTTTCATGGTAGCGCTACCGCGTCATCATGCCTGGGCTAAGCGGAAAAAAATTAATAGTGAAGAACTGAAATCTGAAACGATGTTGCTGCTTGGTGCAGGACATTGTTTTCGTGATCAGGTATTGGAAGTGTGCCCAGAAATGTCGCGCTTCTCTACCGGCGGCAGCGGTATCTCAAAAACATTTGAAGGCTCCTCACTGGAAACCATACGACACATGGTGGCCTCGGGCATAGGCATTACGGTATTACCTCAAGCATCGGTACCCACCACCAATAGTAGCCAAGATATGTTGAATTACATT
>CANGFL010000098.1 GCA_947453015.1 Oxalobacteraceae bacterium
CCGATCCTGCGGGGTTATTACCCTCCATCTTTCCAAGAATGATGTTGTTGCGACGAGCAGCATCCTCGCCGGGAATACGCTTTAACTGCACCAGAGGAGTATTACCGACTAGGTCCTCGATAGTTGGGTATGGCATGTTGAGGTTTATCCGTAATGACAAGGATGAAAACCTGCATTTTAATCCTAGTGACGCTGACAGGCAGACCTCAAAAATCTGCCAGCGTCACACCGAGTAATGCCAAGCTCGGAGTAATGCTTAAACTGAGCGGGAGCTGATCAGTTTTTTTGCTGGTTAGGCTTAGACGACTCGGCCGACATTTTGGCTGGCTTGGCTGGCTTATCAGCCGACATAGACGGATTTTTCGGCTGACCATTCACCACAAGACCAGCGGCGGAGAGTTTGACTGAATTACGATCACCTATTCCTCGCACGCGCTGCTCCAGATCAGACCAGTCTTTGAAATTGCCATTTTTCTTGCGCTCATCGAGTATGGCCTTTGATGTGGCTGGCCCTATCCCTGCAATACCATCGAGAGCGGCTTGATCGGCCGTATTAATTTCGACGGCAGCCAACGCTGGCTGAAACGCGAGCAATGCGAAGATCGTTGTAGCGAGTATCAAAATCTTCTTCAACATGAAATTTCTCCATTTCGATTTAATGAAAGACGGTGCCAGAAATAGCAACGCCAACCCAATTAGACTGCAATTAAGTTGAAGAAATGATTGAAGAAATTATGATTAATTCGCATGGTGCGAATTAAATGTGGAAAGTCCGATAGGCGCAATGAACGTCTAGAACAAAAGGAAATACAGAGTGATAAAAAGACTGAATGATGGGCGAGAACTGTGAAACGAAGAATGACTTAGACTTGATTCATCGCTGACAGTTCTTCGCTGCGTCGCGGAGCGTAGCTCTCCCACTGACTACAGCCTGGGCACTGCCAATAAAATTGCTTGGCTTTGAAACCACAATGATTGCAGCGATAGCGCGCCAGCTTTTGCGCATAGCCACCGACTAGACTCTTAATGAGTGACAGTTCTGCACGACCTTCAGGTGGCGCATCCATCAAGCGAGCTTCAATTAATTTATCCAGACCCAGCAAAGTAGGAGTGCGACGTAACTCATCACTCACCAACTGATTCGCGCTGCTACTGCCATCGAGTTCCAACACCGCTTTGAATACAACCTCGAGCAAATCAATCGAGGGCGCTTCAGAGAGATAGGTTTTTAAGAGGTTCGCACCTTCACGTGAACGACCTACAGCTCGGTAACCATCCATTAGTCGTTGCGCCACGAGCGCGACATGTGGAACGCTCTGTTGTTCAACACGACGCCAGGCCTGCAATGCGGCCTCGATATCGCCTTTGGCCATCAACGCATCACCAATCAGCATCATCGCTCTGACATTATTACGGTCATGCACTAAGGCTTTTTCAAGCGTCTGCAGTGCGGCATCGGCACTCACATGAACCAACTCATCCTGCGCTATTTCACAATGAAATTGAGCGATCTCTTTTTGATAGGCGCCAGCACCAGACATTTGCAACGCTAATGCCGCATCTATAGCGCGCTTCCATTCTTTTTCGCGCTGATAAATTTCTAATAATGCGCGGCTGGCTTTGTTGTCGTATTGCGTACCCGCTAGCTGATGAAAGGTTTCTTCCGCACGATCGAGCAAACCGGCTTTTAAAAAATCTTGCCCTAATTCGTACCGAGCCTTACCTGCTACTTCAGCAGACAAATCAGGCCTCGCTAATAAATTTTGATGGACTCGCACGGCACGCTCGATATCACCACGCTGGCGAAACAAACTGCCTAAGGCGAAATGCAGCTCGGCTGTTTCTGGATCTAACCGCGCAATATCAACAAAGATTTCAATCGCCTTATCAGGATCTTCATCTAAAAGCGCATTCAGACCTTTGTAGTAATTGCTAGGCAAGCTACGTGATTCATTAATGACGTGACGTATATCGATACGCGCTGCAATCCAACCGAGCGCGAAGAATAAGGGAACACCCAGAAGCCACCAGGTTTCGAATTCCATAGGGATGATTTATCCGGCTAGGCAGGTCACAGACCCACCTGTTCAATAATACTTTCTGGAGGTGGTGGTCGATCCCGCACCTGCGCCACGGCGACGGCTTCTTTTTTCTGTTCTTCCGCTTCTTTTTTATACCGAGCCAGTTCGCGACGGTAGCTCAGTACGGTGGTCACCATCGCCAGCACGCCCATCGCAACTCCACCAATAAAAAACATCAGCAAGAGAATAATAATGGGGGAGCGAGTCTGACTACCCCAGAAAAAATGCAAGACGACCTCGTCCGTATTTTTCAACGCAAAGTCGAAAAACACGATGAAGAGGGCCAGTGCGATTAAACGAAATAGTAGCTTCATTGGGAAAACAATTTCAGACCATGCTTTCTTGATGTTGCTGAATTGTACGCGAAAAGAAATCAGAGTCTTCCCAAGCACGACAAGCCCGCATAAAAAAACGGCACCCGCAGGTGCCGTTTTCAGGGAAAAACTAGAAATTCAGTCATCCTTGATGGGTTGACCGACCATAGCATCAACCCGCTCCCGCAATTCCTTACCCGGCTTAAAGTGAGGGACCCGTTTTTCCGGAACCATCACCGTATCACCCGACTTGGGATTACGGCCAATCCTTGGCGGACGACTATTCAATGCAAAACTGCCAAAGCCACGAATCTCGATGCGCTGCCCAGCAGAGAGCGCATCGGTCATCGCATCAAGCAAGGTCTTGACAGCGAAATCCGCATCTTTGGCCACCAGCTGAGGATACCGCTCGGCCAAACGGGCAATCAGCTCCGATTTTGTCATCAGAGTGATTCCTGTCAGGATTTATTGTCTAGCTTGGCTTTCAACAGTGCGCCGAGACTGGTTGTGCCCGACGAAGCTGAGGTATCTGTCGTCATTTTCTGCATGGCTTCTTGAGTATCTGCACTGTCTTTTGCTTTGATCGACAGTTGAATACCACGTGCCTTGCGGTCGACGTTCAGAATCATAGTCTCAACCTCATCACCCACTTTTAAGTGAGTACCAGCATCTTCAACGCGGTCACGAGAAATCTCGGAAGCACGCAGATAGCCTTCGACTTCTTCAGACAACTGAATCACAGCGCCCTTAGGTTCGACTGACTTAACAACACCCGTTACCAAAGCACCTTTGTCATTCATTGCGCAGTAGTTATTGAACGGATCGCCTTCGAGTTGTTTTACGCCCAGTGAAACGCGCTCGCGCTCAACGTCGATAGCCAACACAACGGCTTCCAGATCATCGCCCTTTTTGAAACGGCGAACAGCTTCTTCACCTGTTTCAGTCCATGACAAATCGGACAAATGAACCAGACCATCGATGTTGCCTGCCAAACCAATGAAGACACCAAAATCAGTGATCGATTTGATTGCGCCAGATACTTTGTCGCCCTTCTTGTGGGAGATAGCAAAATCATCCCAAGGATTAGCTTTGCACTGTTTCATGCCGAGGCTGATACGACGACGCTCTTCGTCAATCTCCAGAACCATAACTTCCACTTCATCGCCCAACTGCACAACTTTCGAAGGAGCGACGTTTTTATTCGTCCAATCCATCTCAGAAACGTGCACCAGACCTTCGATACCTTGTTCGACTTCCACGAATGCGCCGTAATCAGTCAGGTTAGTTACCTTGCCGAATAAACGGGTGCTTTGTGGGTAGCGACGTGACAAGCCTGTCCAAGGATCATCACCCAACTGCTTAACACCCAGCGATACGCGATTTTTTTCTTGATCGTACTTGAGTACTTTAGCGGTGATCTCTTGACCAACTGCCAGTACTTCAGACGGATGACGCACACGACGCCATGCCAAATCAGTGATGTGCAACAGACCATCGATACCACCCAGATCAACGAACGCGCCGTAATCGGTAATGTTCTTAACAACGCCGGTCACGATGGTGCCTTCTTTCAGCGTTTCCATCAGTTTCGCGCGCTCTTCACCCATAGAGGCTTCGATCACTGCACGACGTGACAACACAACGTTATTACGTTTACGGTCCAGCTTGATGACACGGAACTCCATGGTCTTGCCTTCGAAAGGCGTAGTGTCTTTCACAGGACGCGTATCAACCAGCGAACCAGGAAGGAAAGCACGAATGCCATTCGTAAGAACAGTCAGACCACCTTTAACTTTACCGCTGACAGTACCAGTAACCAACTCGCCAGACTCCATCGCTTTTTCGAGCGAGAGCCAAGATGCGAGACGCTTAGCTTTGTCACGCGACAGTATGGTGTCACCGAAACCATTTTCGAGAGACTCAATAGCAACGCTGACGAAATCACCAATGTTGACTTCGAGTTCGCCATTATCATTTTTGAATTCTTCGATCGGAATAAACGCTTCGGACTTCAGCCCGGCGTTAACGATCACAAAGTTGTGGTCAAGGCGAACAACTTCCGCCGAAATGACCTCGCCCGAACGCATATCCTGGCGCGACAAAGATTCTTCAAACAGAGCGGCAAAACTTTCCATGCCGGAGGATGCGGGGGATTGGGTAGCTATAGACATAATTTAGAAAGGTTATCCAAACACAGCGGAATTGCCGCGTATGGGTTAGGTTGTCAGATACCTTGCCGAGCATTGCGCACAGCGAGGCGCCAGAACATCAACGACGACTTCTTACTTCAGGGTGCGGGGTGATACCAACCCAGTACCTGCTCAACTGCCTGATCAATACTCATATGAGATGTATCGAGCAGCTTCGCTCCTTCAGCTGGTTTTAGCGGTGCAATGGCGCGCTGGGTATCCCGCTCGTCACGCTCTCGCAAATCCTGCAAAAGGTCTGCCATATTAGCAGAAAAACCTTTGTCAATCAATTGCTTATAGCGTCTTTCTGCCCGTGCCTCGACGCTCGCTGTCAGGAATACCTTGAGGGGCGCATCAGGAAAAATCACAGTCCCCATGTCACGACCATCAGCGACCAGACCCGGCATACGACGAAAATCATGCTGCAACATCACGAGAGCGCTGCGAACTTTAGCCAAAGTGGCAATTTTTGAGGCTGCCACACCGACCGCTTCGGCACGAATATCATTAGAAACTTCACGGCCTGAGAGCAGTATGCGCTCACCTTCAAAATGAATATCGAGTTTGGCCGCTAACTCTGCCAATGCAGACTCATTCGTCAATTCGATGTTTGCCTCAAGTGCCGAGAGCGCGGTGAGTCGGTACAGCGCACCTGAATCAAGGAGACCAAAACCTAAATGACTCGCTACTCGGCTAGCGACGGTGCCTTTCCCAGAAGCAGTCGGACCATCGATAGTGATGACGGGAATAGTGGACACGATGTTTTAGCTCCGCTGAACAATACTAGCCAGCGCATCGAAATAATCGGGGAATGTCTTTGCCACGCATTTCGGATCGTTGATACGCACCTGCGTTCCCTCGCGCGCCGCACCCGTTAACGTCGCGAGCGAAAAACACATCGCCATACGATGATCGTCATAGGTATCGATGGTTGCTCGATCAAGTACGATGGGCGGCGTCACACGAAGATAATCTTCACCCTCTTCGATCAGAGCGCCCAGCTTGCGAAGTTCAGTGGCCATCGCGCTTAAACGATCAGTTTCTTTGACGCGCCAGCTAGCGATATTACGTAGTGTGCTCGTACCATCCGCAAAGAGCGCTGCAACTGCAATCGTCATCGCAGCATCGGGTATGTGATTGAAATCTGCATCAATCGCTTTAAG
The DNA here is from genome assembly GCA_947453015.1 of Oxalobacteraceae bacterium. Classification (GTDB taxonomy): domain Bacteria; phylum Pseudomonadota; class Gammaproteobacteria; order Burkholderiales; family Burkholderiaceae_D; genus Pernthalerella. Next base: position 5,748 of record CANGFL010000098.1, read on the forward strand.
TACACCGTTTGAACTCGCCTCTATCCAATTCTCGCCCATGGTGATGGTAGCGCCCATTTGTTCAAGCGCTTCGATAAAACGTACATCGCCCTGAATACTCGATTTACCCACACCCTCAACTCGCACCGGACCACCAGCAATCGCACCGGCTGCCAGAAAGTATGACGCTGACGACGCGTCGCCTTCAACATGAATAACTCCAGGGCTTTGGTA
>CANGFL010000099.1 GCA_947453015.1 Oxalobacteraceae bacterium
CTCATTAATCTCACGCTGACCTAATTCCTGCATCAACGCAGGAAGGTCGACCTTACCCGTATTCGAAGGTAAATGAATGATCTCAGCACCACGCGCAATCAGCTCCGTTTCGCGTGCATTATCACGCTGCGCACTGACTATCCAAGTACTACCACCCTCCAGCACGCGCGCGGAAGGTTTAATCTGCAGTTGACTGTCGAGCACAATCCGTCGTGGCTGACGGGGTGTACTCACGGCGCGCACGGTTAATTGAGGATCATCCTGCTGAACCGTACCCATGCCCGTGAGAATGGCGCACGCACGTGCGCGCCAGGCATGACCATCAGCTCGCGCAGGCTCTGAAGTAATCCATTGACTTACTCCATTCAACAGCGCAGTTCCTCCATCCAGGCTGGCCGCGATTTTCATGCGCACCCAAGGTCGGCCGCGCTGCATGCGTGAAAAAAAACCGATATTGATTTCGCGCGCTGGTTCAGCCAATACACCCACCTCGGTGAGTATTCCCGCTGCCCGGAGTCGCGCTAGTCCCTGACCAGCGACTAAGGGATTCGGATCTTCAATAGCTGCAACCACACGAGCAACACCTGATTGAATCAGCGTATCTGTGCAAGGTGGAGTACGCCCATGATGGCTGCACGGCTCAAGCGTCACGTACACAGTGGCACCACGAACATCTACTCCACGCGCTGCTGCATCACGCAAGGCAGCGACCTCGGCGTGTGCTTGGCCCGCAGGTTGCGTATGACCCTGAGCTATTACGACGCCCTCTTTAACGATTACACAACCCACTCGCGGATTAGGGCTGGTAATAAAAAGGCCCAGCTCCGCCTGCGGTAGGGCGAGCTGCATGCCTTCGATGTCATTAGTAATTTTCACGTGATGGCGAATTCAAGGTGTGTTCGCAGAATACCTGCGTAAGCCGCTCGTGCAGCAATGCCGTCATTCTAGCAAGTAGCGCTGTCTTTATCGGGATCGCATACGCGAACACGACCTAAAAAACTAATAATGATCTTGAGACGCTGTGCACTGACCGAAAAAGTTAATGACCCGATTTGCGGAATTTGGCTGCTGGCCGCACTGCGCGGACGTCCGCTGCTATCAAATGCAAGGTAGGATTTTTTACTATCTCGCAGCTTGGCTTCGACTGCCAATCCCTTCGTTTCTGCCTGACTGCGATGCAGTAGTAAATCGCCCGCATCAAATTTCTGATTATTATTAGCATCGATCAGCACCAACCAACCTTTGCCCCAATCCTTAGAATCCTCGGGAATCACATCAACACGCTTCTGGCGTCGCATGGCTTCAGACCGCGCCAATAATATCGTTGTATGAAATTCACTCATCGCCGCCGTCACCCGAGACCTATCAAGTACAGATCGAAAATTTGACGACGTCATGAATAACAAAATCGCTGTGATAACAAGCGTAGCGAGATACTCGATCATGCTAAAACCTGATCGCACATTGGGTGGATGCCGATTGAAAAGTCGTCGTTCATATCCAAGGCTTAGCATGCGCTTAGTCATTTAACCGCTCTCTCCAAGCTAATTGCCTAAGCTGTCGCTCACACGGATCAGTTACATCCTCAGGACACAACTGAATGGCGTAATCGGCCTGCGCAACAAATCGCGTCGCTGCAAATAAACCGATTCCAGTTGCTGTAATTCGAACAATACCTACGTGCTGATAAGCACTAACCATTTCAAGTTGATACTCGGGCGGTGATTTCGATTGCATTCGACCACCCGAAGGAAAACTATCTCCTGTCACGCTACCGAATTCATACACAACGTCGTTACTCAATAATGAAAGGGGATCATCCATTATTTTCAAATGCTGATACGCATCGTGTAATGCCGCCTCTGCTGCTTCACTGGCAATCGATCGATCGATATAACCTGCAGTGAGCGTTCGAAAATCATGCCCCAAACGTAGCGTAGCCATTGACACCACCAACAAAATCGACGTCAGCAAAATACAAGGCAACAAAATAAATCCGCGACAGCCATAGCTTGGGTATGAACCCTTAGTCGATTGATTTTTCTTAGTCATGCGACGTTGCGAACCTACTACTAATGACGTTCGCTTTGCAGCGGGCTAGTTTGATAATTCAGTAGTGCGTGATTACGTAAAAAAACTACCCTATCAAAGACTCGACTCAAGCGTTTTCTCTGCCCCGCTGGAAAATCAGATAAGGAAAAATGAGTGCCAGGATCGTAAAAGGTATAAGTATCTGAATAAAAACGCCCAAAGAGATCGAGCGAATCAGGCGGAGCTTGATCCACTAAATCTGCCTCCGCCTGCATGACTAACGCGATATGAACTGCAACGACATGCCGCCAGACACTGCCTTCGGATTCTCCGGCAGCTGTTTCTTTTCGGTTGATCGTCGTGGCATTAACAAACTGATTCGGCAAACCGTCGTTGTCAGTATCTAGCCCATAAAGAAATTGAAGCGTGACGACTCCGCTTGCCAGCGATTGTGAATCCCATTGATCGGTCCCGCGATATTTGCAGCGAAAATCACCGGCGACATTCGTACCACGAGCCAGATAAAAAATACTCCACCCACGATCGATTCCATCGAACGACTTTGGGGGCACAGTAAAACCTGCGCAATTATTCAAAATCATTTTGCTATCGACACTAGAGCTGGAAAAGTGAATCGCCAGCGCATCACTGCCATGAAACCCTGAGCCTGTCGTCACACTGATATCTTCAGCGCTACCACTAATGACAACATTGTCCAGACCACGTAGTGCAATGGCAGAATCGTCTGCTAGATCGAGCGGATCGTTGTGACCGGCTTGCTTTATAGCGCGCGCCATGTGGTCAAGCAGATACAGCGCATCCTGCTCGATAACGAAAATTTGTTCTTGCCTAAAATGCGTCACCACCGCTGCTCGTACAACTCGGGCAAGTGGCAGCAAAATGACTAACCCCAAGCCGATAGCGATCAACATCTCCAGCATCGCTATTCCGAGACAATGCATTTTCATGGAGTGACGCCTACGTTGAGCACAATCGATGGATAAAAATTAACCGAGCCTCGACGATCTGGCCATCCTAGTTTGAGCACCCAAGGTGATGATTCATCCTGCACTGAAGGACACGGCCATTGAAATACTGGTGAGTCCCATGCCACACGCTCACGACACAGCACAACACGCGCATCGGGCAGATCAGACTCTAAGCGCCGACGCCAATGCCATAAGTAAAAATCAGCCGCATCGCTAGCCGTGCACGATGCCTGATAACAATCTAACGGGGCCGCTAAATTTTGAACACGTTGCAAAAGATTCGTCGATGAGCCCGACAGCAACTGCGCTCCACCCGCTCTTAGCCAACCAACTATCTCTAAGCCATGACGTCTGCCGGCATGCTCCTTTTCCGCAACCCGAATGGCTACCTGCGCATGACTGGTAATAAACGCCATAGCCAATGTACTCGTCGTGATCACGGCCAACGAGACCATGACTTCCACGAGAGCGAAACCTATCGCGCAGTGTTGACTGATCACGAATAAAAGGAAAAATCAAATCAGGAATGTGATCTGATAAAAATTGCCGCACAAGATAAGTTAGTTTATTTCCAACAAACTCAGAAGTCGTTCTGATTTTTGATTATTGGTTCGGTCACCAATAAATTTTGAGAGGGTTGCTTTGTCGCGATTAAAGCGATTATTTAGGAAGTGAATCTTTGCGTTTATTGGCCGCCGCACGTTCTAAGTCGACTTCATCAATCGCATCTCTGAATTCGGCCACATCTTCAAAGCTACGATAGACCGATGCGAACCGAATATAGGCGATTTTGTCCAAGCGCTTTAATTCACGCATCACCAGCTCACCAATTTGACCTGATAAAATTTCTCGCTCACCCGAAGAAAGTAATTTTTCTTCGATACGATGAATCGCCGTATCTACAGCATCCGCTGATACAGGACGCTTTCTGAGCGCAAGCATCAAACTTCCACGGAGTTTTGCTGGCTCAAATTCCGTGCGACTACCGTTCTTTTTGACGATGACAGGCATGGCCAATTCAATCCGCTCATACGTCGTAAAGCGTTTATCGCAATCATTACAACGACGACGACGACGGATGCTGTCCCCTTCATCCGACGTCCGGGTATCCAGCACTTGTAAATCTTCATTCTGGCAGTAGGGACAACGCACGGGGACAGCCTCCTCTAACAATCAACCTTGGTAAACAGGGAATGCATCAGTCAATTTCTTAACCTCAGCCCTGACCCGCGCAAGATTAGCTTCATCATGCGGGTTATCCAGCACATCAGCGATTAACTGACCTACCTTAGTCGCTTCGGCCACGCCAAAACCACGCGTAGTCATTGCTGGACTACCTAAACGAATGCCGGAGGTGACAAACGGTTTTTCAGGATCGTTAGGAATACCATTTTTATTGCAGGTAATGTGCGCCAAACCAAGCACTGCTTCAGCTTCTTTACCGGTCATTTTTTTAGCGCGCAAATCAACCAGCATCACATGCGACTCAGTACGTCCTGAGACTATTCGTAATCCACGTTGTATCAGCGATTTGGCTAACGCATCGGCATTTTTAATCACTTGCTCCTGATACGACTTGAACTCGGGTGATAGCGCCTCTTGAAATGCCACCGCCTTGGCTGCGATCACATGCATCAATGGGCCGCCCTGCAAACCAGGGAAAATAGCGCTGTTAATTTTTTTGGCGATATCTTCGTCATTCATCAAAATAATGCCGCCGCGTGGCCCGCGCAAACTTTTGTGAGTCGTAGACGTCACCACATGCGCATGCTTGATCGGATTGGGGTAAACACCCGCAGCAATCAACCCCGAGTAATGCGCCATATCGACCATTAAATAAGCGCCAATATCTTTGGCTACTTTGGCAAAAAATTCCCAGTCAATTCGAAGTGAGTACGCCGAAGCACCCGCAATGATTAATTTAGGCTTTTTTTCGTGCGCTAATTTTTCCATTTGCGCGTAATCGATTTCTTCTTTGTCATTCAGACCATACGAAATCACATTGAACCATTTGCCCGACATGTTTAATGCCATACCGTGCGTTAAGTGCCCGCCTTCAGCTAAGGACATGCCCATGATGGTGTCGCCAGGATTAAGCAAGGCCAGAAAAACGGCTTGATTTGCTTGCGAACCAGAATTTGCCTGCACGTTGGCAAAATTGGCACCGTAGAGTTTTTTCAGCCGCTCAATCGCCAAGGATTCAGCGATATCGACAAATTCACAGCCGCCGTAATAGCGCTTACCTGGATAGCCTTCAGCATATTTATTGGTTAGCTGCGAGCCCTGCGCTTCCATAACAGCCGGAGAGGCATAGTTTTCAGAGGCGATCAGCTCAATGTGATCTTGCTGACGCTGATTTTCTTTCTGGATGGCCGACCATAGTTCCGGGTCAGTGTGAGCGATCGTATGATCTCTGGAAAACATTATGCAACTCCAATCATCAGGAATAGTGTGAGGTTAAATCGAATGAGGTAGTAGCGGAAGGAACAGGTGCAGCCTTAAATAACGCACTTCAGGCGTCCGAGCCCTACGACTGACAAACGGCTGAAGAGCTCGGGTGCTTTTGGGTTAATGCCAGCGATCTAAACCACTCTCGATATGCATGTCGACAGTCACACCCAACAAATTGTGACGAAATTTTAGAGGACGCCCGGTTTTTGGGCAAGAACAGCTCGCCGTCAGCTGTGGTGTTTGGGCTAAAATGGGGCGGTTTCCCGTTCATTCAAAAAAATCTTCTTACAAAGGGAACTGATGATCGTTTTAATCACTGGCGCAAGCTCTGGGTTTGGCGCCGAAATGGCCCGTAAATTTGCCTCCCACGGTCACCGTGTCATCGCGGCGGCCCGACGCACCGATCGACTGTCTGCGCTAGCGTCCGAACTGGGTAAAAACGTCCTATCTGTCGAACTCGA
>CANGFL010000100.1 GCA_947453015.1 Oxalobacteraceae bacterium
CAGGCCACCACCAACGATTCAATGCTTCCTGAGCCATCTGTTTTTGTTCAGGTGTTCCGCGACATAAAGCCATCACCACATCAAATCCCTGACGGGCATGAAACGCTTCTTCTTTACAGATGCGCACCATCGCACGCGCATAGGGGCCATACGAGCAACGACATAAAGGAATTTGATTGATGATGGCAGCACCATCAACCAACCAACCAATCATGCCAATATCAGCCCAACTCAAGGTAGGGTAATTAAAAATGCTGGAGTACTTGGCTTTGCCAGACAACAGATCGAGCGTCATCTGATCACGCGACACGCCCAAGGTTTCAGCGGCGCTGTAAAGATAGAGACCGTGCCCAGCCTCGTCTTGAATTTTCGCTAAGAGAATCGTCTTGCGTTTAAGCGTAGGCGCTCGCGTCACCCAATTCCCTTCAGGGAGCTGTCCCACAATCTCGGAATGCGCGTGCTGAGAAATTTGCCGAATTAAGGTTTTACGATAACCCTCCGTCATCCAATCTCGGGGTTCGACTTTGATGTCGGCATCAATACGCTCCTGAAAGGCCTGCTCTTCAGGACTTAGTTCTTCGACCGCGCGCAAATTAGCGACGCCGGTATCGACCATTTGTGCATACATAGCAGGGGCTCCTTCCCTAGGGCTAGCTTAGCCGTTATGATACGCCAAAAGCTAATTTTTGAGAAAAACTGTATCGTTTAGCAGAATGTCATCTTCCCCGCAAAATACGCTCTCATCACCCGCTCTCGCCCGCTGGATAGCGCACAGCCTGCGCCAAAACCCGCCCCGAGCGAAATCCCTAGTGATGACGGTCTTTGGTGACAGCATCGCTCCACGTGGCGGCAGTGTCTGGCTGGGGAGTTTGATTGCTCTGCTGGCGCAGTTCGGCATTAGTGAACGGCTGGTTCGCACTGCCGTCTACCGATTGACCGACGAGGGCTGGTTAGAAGCAGTTCGAGAGGGTCGACGTAGTCAATACCGACTTAGCGCTCAAGGGGAAAAACGCTTTTTGCGTGCGCATCAACGTGTTTACGCGTCGCCGCTAACGCAATGGGATAGCCGCTGGACCTTAGTGCACGTGCTGACAAGCGCAACTAGTGCGCAAAAACTATTACTCAAAAAAGAATTGATGTGGGAAGGCTTCGCTGCGATCGCACCATCGCTATTTGCTTATCCCGGTGAAAAAACTGAAGCGCTGAACGAGCTACTGCAACGCACACGAACCAGCAAAATCGTCAGTGTTCTTTCAGCGACGGATGCCGGACTAGCGAATGCTTTGCCACTATCGACGCAGGTATCGACAGCCTGGCCGTTGAAAGAAGCGCGCTTATCGTATAAAAAATTCCTCTCTCGTTTCGAGAGTTTGCAGCAATTACTCGCTGCAGAAAAAGGGATACCACCGGAACAAGCTTTTGTGTTGCGCACCCTCTTGATACATGACTATCGACGCGCGCTACTCACCGACCCCAATCTGCCGAGTGAACTACTCGGTGCCGAATGGCCGTGGCAGCATGCGTATGCTTTATCGCAGGCGATCTACAAAAAAATTGAAAAAGCTGCAGATAAACAGGTGGCGACTATCCTCTCGCTAGAACAGCAGGACGTACCACCGATAGCTGGACGATTTACGCAGCGATTTCGTTAAAGCTCATTGTGAGTCGCTACTGGTGCAGCGACATCCACAATGATATTTAAGCTTTCTAGTTAAATTCAGCTTAACTCTGCGACCATCTCAATCTCAACGCATGCCCCTAAAGGAATCTGCGCCACACCAAATGCTGAGCGCGCATGGCGACCTGCATCACCAAACACCTCTGCCAGTAATTCAGATGCGCCGTTAGTCACCAAATGATGCTCAGTAAAATCCGGTGACGAATTGACCAAGCTCACCAGCTTGACGATGCGCTTAACCTTGGATAAATCACCACCGCACGCATCTTTCAGCGTCGCCATCAGGTCAATCGCGATGGAGCGCGCGGCCTGCTTACCCTCATCGGTGGTCATGTTGCGACCAAACTGGCCGACCCATGGCTTGCCGTCTTTTTTTGCAATATGGCCCGAAACGAAGAGGGTATTGCCGGTGCGGACGTACATGACATAAGCGGCGGCCGGAGTGGCCACAGCTGGCAAAGTTATATTTAGCGCAGCGAGTTTTTGATCAATCGACATGGCAAGCCCCAATAGAAAAATAGGGGCTGATTTTACCTCGCCCCCTCTTGAAATCAGCCAAGTCACCCCAAGATAGTTGGCAATTATGTAAATTTCCAACTAATTTTGTTAACAGAGGACACCATGGGCGCTTCCGACAAACAAGTGATGGGCTTTCAAGCCGAGGTAAAACAGCTGCTGCAGCTGATGATTCATTCACTGTACTCAAACAAAGAAATTTTTCTGCGCGAGCTAGTCTCGAACGCCTCCGATGCTTCCGACAAGTTACGCTTTGAAGCGATTAACAACGCAGCACTGTTTGAAGGTGACAGCGAGCTGGCCATTCAAATCGAATTTGACAAAGCAGCTCGTACCATCAGCATCAGCGACAACGGCATCGGCTTGTCGCAAGCAGAAGCTGTTGAACATTTAGGCACGATCGCCAAATCCGGTACCAAAGAATTTTTCTCCCGACTCTCCGGCGACCAACAAAAAGACGCCGCCATGATTGGTCAGTTTGGCGTGGGTTTCTACTCCGGTTTTATTGTTGCTAACAAAATTACCGTGGAATCACGTCGCGCTGGTTTGCCTGCCGAACAAGGCGTTAAATGGGAATCAGCCGGTGAAGGTGAATTCAGCGTAGAAACCATCAACAAGCCACAACGCGGCACTCGCATCACTCTTCATCTGCGTGAAGGCGAAGATGATTTTCTGTCAGCCTGGCAGCTACGTTCTATCATTCGCAAATACTCTGACCATATTTCTTTGCCCATCAAAATGCACAAAGAAGAATGGGACGAAGAGAAAAAAGAAATGATCGTTAAGGATGAACTGGAAACGGTTAATCAAGCCAGTGCGCTCTGGGCTCGCAGTAAATCCGACATCACGGAAGAGCAGTACACCGAATTTTATAAACACGTGTCGCATGATTTTCAAGAGCCTTTAAGCTGGACTCATAATCGTGTCGAAGGTCGCAGTGAATATACACAGCTACTTTACATCCCCGCGCACGCGCCGTTTGATCTATGGGACCGCGAAAAACGTGGCGGTATCAAGCTGTACGTAAAACGCGTCTTCATCATGGATGATGCCGAGCAGCTGATGCCGGTCTATCTGCGCTTTGTAAAAGGTGTGATTGATTCAAATGATCTGCCTCTGAATGTATCGCGTGAAATCCTGCAAGAGTCGCGCGACGTTAAAGTCATCCGCGAGGGATCAACTAAACGTGTACTCGGCATGCTGGAAGAACTAGCCAACGCCGACGAGCAAGAGAAAAAAGATAAGTACGCTAATTTCTGGAAAGAATTCGGCCCCGTATTAAAAGAAGGCATAGGCGAGGATTCAACTAACAAAGAACGCATCGCTAAGCTACTGCGCTTTGCCAGCACACAAAATGATACGGATGTACAAAACGTATCATTCGCTGATTACGCAGCGCGCATGAAAGAAGGCCAAGACAAAATTTATTACGTCACGGCAGACACTTGGATGGCGGCCAAGAATAGTCCGCATCTGGAAATCTTCCGTAAAAAAGGCGTGGAAGTTCTTCTACTCACCGAGCGCGTGGATGAATGGATGCTGTCTTTCTTAAACGAGTTCGATGGCAAAGCGCTGGTATCCGTTGCTAAAGGCGATCTGGATCTGGGCCAGCTGGAAGACGAAAACGAGAAAAAACAGAAAGAAGAAACCGAAACTGACTTCAAAGAATTAGTCGACAAAATGAAAGTGGCGCTCGCTGAAAAAGCGAAAGATGTACGCGTAACTTTCCGTCTGACGGATTCACCTGCGTGTTTGGTTGCCGGTGAAAACGAGCTATCGGGTAATTTGCTCAGAATGCTTAAGGCCGCCGGTCAAACGGCCCCTGACACCAAACCCACGTTAGAAATCAATCCACATCATCCACTCGTGCAGCGCCTGAAATACGAAGATGCTAAATTCGATGATTGGAGCAGCCTGCTGTTTGACCAAGCTTTGCTAGCTGAAGGTGGGCAACTGAGTGACCCAGCAGGATTTGTCAAAAAACTGAATGACATGTTGTTGGGTATGACAGGCAAATAATTAAGCTAAACAAAAACGCGCACCGCGATGATTCATCGTTGTGCGCGTTATTTTATGTCTGAAAAAAATGTATGTTATCGGAAGGTTGTAATTCGTGTTCAAACTATGGTGCGTCGCTTTCAGCCTTCGCCATTACTAAAACCTAATTTTTTTAGTTTAGCCACCTTGTATTTTGCCGCTGTAAAGTCTTCTTTCGCCGCTTCGCCGTAAAACTTAGCTGCTTCGGCTAGATCTTTTTTTACCCCTTTTCCTTTTTCGTAGCAACGTCCCAAATAAAATTGGCTTCCAGCATCACCTTGTTTAGCGGACACCTGAAAGTACTCAAACGCTTTGGCATAATCTTTTTTTACACCTTTCCCAGTAAGGTACATCCACCCTAAAGCATGGTGTGCACCTAGTTGACGTTGCGCGGCTGCTTTTTGGAACAAGCTAAGCGCTTTTTTAAAATTTTTATCAACGCCTTTTCCAAACAAGTAAATCTCCCCCAAATAAAACTGAGCTTCAGCATGACCTTGATCCGCCGCTGCGCTATACAATGCGATAACGCGATCTACATTTTTCTCTACGCCTAATCCAGTAGCATACATCGCGCCAAGCTTGAACTGCGCTTCTGAATGATTTTGATCGGCAGCTTTGTGATACCAGTGAAGAGCTTGAGTAAGATCTTTTTCTACGCCTTGCCCTTCTTCGTACATCACACCCAAAGTAATATACGAGTCAATATTTCCTTGTTCAGCAGCTTTCGTATGCCACTTAAATAGTTCTACATAATTTGTATTTGATTTTAAATCTCCGCTAAGAGCCAAAGAGTCATAAATACTCCCAGCCTTAAGATGACCTTGCATAGCCGCCGCGAGTAACCATGACAGCGCGCGATCTACATTCTGCTCTACGCCTAATCCATTGGCGTAAATCACCCCAAACTTGTACTGAGCTTCTGGATGATTTTGATCAGCAGCTCTGTGATACCAGTTAAGCGCTTTTGCGTAATCTCGATCGACGCCCTTTCCTTCTTCAAACATCTGCGCATAGTTAAATTGATCTTCCGCTTTTCCATTGCGGTAAATGGCGTCAAGCTGGTTGGCGTCAATAACGGTTTTTTTCTCCGTTTGTTTATTTGAGCGCGGATTGGTATGGGAGCTAGAAGTTGAGGATTCCCTGGGGGATGAGGAGGAGCTATCTTCGATACTCTCCTTTTTGGTTTTCTGGTTCGATAAGCGGGGTAGCTTGTTAGTCTTGTCCGTTCGAGCCAGAGCCGCAGGCTTTGATGACTTTGGGGGCAGATTACTGGTCGAAATGACAGATGGCGTGTCTGAGGACTTGACTGGAATGAAAGGGTTGGGTTTCATAGCGGCTAGTTTTATAGAGGATTGGTTCTAACTAGTAACTATGCAATTTGAAAAGTTCAAATCAGAATCAATTTTTTTGACCGAAGCCACCCTTCTTTTTATACTAGTTGCTTGTGTCGTAGACGTCTTATCGTAGCTACATGTATATGCAGGCGGTAGAGACGTGCTGAATTTTTTAAGCACCAAAGCAAAAAGCCAGCATCACAAGATGCTGGTTTTTTTCTCCTTCGAGCGATTCATTGCCAAGGTGGCAGATATTCGCTTATGTACAGATAATTAATTCGTTAACTCGCGCTAGAAACCCATTTTTTTTAGTTTAGCTACCTTGCGA
>CANGFL010000101.1 GCA_947453015.1 Oxalobacteraceae bacterium
GAAATAGCCCAATGTGGAATTAAGAAAATAGAAGCATTCCACTAAAAAAAGCAGACAGCCAGCGATGATGGACATCACACCATAATTGAAAGGTAGTGTTTGGGTTCCGCGCCAGTATAAATAGCGGAATGCCAATAGTGCAGCCAACAGAAAAATTACAAGGCGCAGCAAACTACTACCTTCTAATTTTTTTATGTGGCGGGAAAATTGATAGCAAATAAAGAGCGCAAGCAGCATGCATCCCGAGATAAGGATCTGCGTATCGGTAGTTAGAGGAAGGGTGGCAAGGTAGGTTATCGCAGCAATACCACTGATCCAAAAAAACACATAAAGCGCGACAAGTTCACTTTTTTTAAAAATAGAGTCTTTACTCATTTTGATCGCTTTATTTTTATTTTTCATAACGTACAACTATGATTTTTTAGTATTTTTATTTATACAGATATAGCGTTAAATAGAATATAGCAGAAATAATAAAAATGTTGATAATTTATTAACGTCTATTCCTCCAGTGAAATTTTTGAATTGCGTCTACCTCCACTGCTAGGGAGACTGAGGGAGCAAACACGTTTCTCTATATTGAAAGACGCGAGAAAGAAGAAGAAAAAAAAGGTCACAAGAAGCGATCGCTTCCTGTCTCAGATTGATGCAGTGACATAGTGGACTGCGCTGGTATCGAGACACGGATAGAAGTCACCCGATGATGATAAGCATGCCCGCACAACTTGCCGATAAGGGGCGAGACGTATTTACTGAATTAATGAAGACACATGTGGATGCAACAAACATAAAAAAAGAGCTGCCGAAGCAGCTCTTTTTCGTTGCGCTGAAAGTTATCAGGCAGCAGATTTTTTTGATTTTGCAGCCTTAGTTGCGGTGCTTGCAAACTGATTGCCAGCTGAATGCAACTGCTCTTGGAAATTATCAAAAGTACTTTGGCTGACTTTTGCAAATTGCTCGATCGCTGAGTTGTAGCTTGCGAAACCGGCTTTCCAGGCACTAACAAACGGCTCTGAGCCAGCAGGTGCTGTCTTGGTCAACTCTTCAATCAGACCATTCACATGACGCGTCGTATCTGAAACACGCTCTTGTGTCGTCTTGGTGATTTCACCCTGAGTACGACTAGCGATCGATGCTAAATGACGGCCATACGATGCTGCTTTTTCAGCGCTAGGTTGCGCTTGTGCTTGCACCAGATGAAACGCTTCTTGCGCATCAGCTGCGCTGAGCATCTGTTGAACAACGGCAGAAGTTTCTTCGAATGAGGCTTTGGCGGTTGCCATGTTGAGTTCTACGAGCTCAGAGACGCCTTGAAGAGCTTTTTCAGCCAGCTCAGTCATAGCGTGAAGTTGAACTTCCATGGACGTCTTAGTTGCTTGGGAAAGCTGGTTGACTGCAGGATTCACGGCGATTCTCCTTGCTTACTTATTTGATATTAGATAATGCGACTATGTGGTTGCATGGTGCGTCGCAACAGTGGCCATTTTAGAGGCGTGTAAACACAAGTCAAGATATTTTTGTGCAGCCCAACATAATTCTTGATGGGACTCACGAGTCATTTTTTAGTCCCAAAGTATGAATTACTGTCTTTTCCAACAGAACTCGACTATGGTCTGTGTTGGAAGCACTGTTTTGTCGAAAAACACATAACTATTAAATAACTCCTCAAACGGAGGAGGACTATGGGCAAAAGCACCCAACACTGGACTGAGACGGAAGAAGACTTTAATCGCCTGAAATTACTGATTGAAGGTTTGGTGCATTTCCGCTTCATGGATGAGTCCAAACTCGAGTTGATCGAGCTGATACTCCAAACTATCCATGCCGAAGGATTAAATTTTCATGGCTTGGATGAGCCGTCGGAATATTCAATCTATGAAATGTATCTAAAAACAAAAGATAAATTTCAATTCATGCAAGATTTCAGAAATGCCGTAGAACAGTGCATGAGCGACAGTCCAGACAACTTATCGCTGAGTGAAATCGTATTGGATGTCATCGCGCAAAGACACAATCAGCGCTACGGGGACTATGCTTCTATGATGTAAGCGGCCGGCCTCTCTGGCTTTTTTGTATACAGTGCAAACTACACCGTCCCTAGCAAGTCTTTGTCCTCCAGACAAACTATGATCACTCTGAATAAGCTCGCTCAAAAGCGAATTTTGTTTGGCTTACTGGTGATGGCTATGTTGGCTGTCATCACCGCTTGCTCAAGTTTAAAGGTGAGCGCAAATTCGAACGCTTTGTCTTTCACCTACAGCACCTTTAATTTTTCTGGCGCTAGTTGGGAAAAAGTTAAAAGCTACTGCGCGGCGCGAAATAAGCAGGCTAGACATATAGTCACTGACTGCGGATTTTGGATCTGTACCAGCCAGGTCGAATGTACCGACTAAACGCGCTCAGACCACGCTAGCTTTGAAAAAACACAGGTGTATTGCACCAATAGCAAGCAAAATCCGCGTACTCTTCAGTTATAGAATCCGAGGTGATGCCCATGGAATCGTCACATCCCAAGCCGTTCTTTATTCACATCAGAGAATTGTCGTCGCTGTGCTTTGCGCTAGCCTTTTTTTGCCTGCTACCGCTAGCCGATACTCATGCAGAGTGGTTACTGGTTGAGCCCAACAGCACCACACCTGATCCGTTTGTGGTGTTTGTTGATTCTGAATCGATCGCTCAAAAACGCGATCGCATGACCGTCAGAGTACTCGTTAATATGCGACAGCGAACCGATGATGGCGTGGCTTCAGTTATCGCCGTTGATGAATATGATTGCCGAGCTGAGCGTATGCGAACTCACTCAATGACTAGTTATGCCGAAATCAATGGCAAGGGCGCGGTGGTACGCGAATTTAAAACGATAGGCGAATGGGTAAAAATCGGAATCGGTAAAATCAACGAAGCTGTACTAGACAGTGTTTGTCCTGATTACGAATCTAAGTAAGTTGGGCCCGCGCAGATTGATGGATTGGTCGAATATCATCCGTGCGCGATTTTTTATTAACGAGTGAATTATTAATGAAAGGTTAATCGCCATGGTGTACGGAACATTCACATTAATTTTTGTTGGCTTAATTCTCGTATTAAGAAACACACTACGCCAAACAGATAACTGGCACTCCAAGCGCTAATACCGCAGCAGCTCGGGCAGGCCATGGGGTCTGCCCGCCGCGCAGTTACTTTAAGCGAGATACATCATCAAGAAAATCGCAGCACAAAGCGCGAACACCGTCATCCCACCATAAAAATAAACCTGAATCAGAATGCTCTGCCGCGATTCGCGAAAGCGCTCGAGTAAAACTTTCTCAGGGTTTTCAATCTGATTCGATGGTTGTGATGTCGTAGTCACTGAATCATCCCCCTCTTTCGTCGCGTGATGCTCTGGGTTATGCATAGATTCATTCTGCATAATTAACCTCTCACTCTTTTTAATTAATTTTCACTAATTACTTGATGACGCGGCTTCGGGACATCAAATAACTTTGATGACATTGATTATTCAGGCAGTAAGGTTCTATCAAGTCGTCCAGCTGCTTACGTAGCGCCTGAATTTTTTCCGGCGCCGCTGCTAAGTCTTGCAGCGCCTGACGCATGGGCCCAAAAGAACGCTCAAACGCTAAACGGCGATGCGATTTGCTGAGTGCCGGTGTGAGCATCACGCCGCGCTCAAAAAATGGCGCCTCAAAAAAATTCGCTAAGCGATGAGTAATCACATGAGTATCACCCCAAAGCTGAGGCGCTGAATCAGGCGCAGTGGGCGTGGCTACAAAGGTATCAACCAAGGCAAATACCCGCCCCATCAGATGTTCAGGAGGCCAGCTGGCAAAAGCAAATAAACCGCCGGGCTTCAGTACTCGATGAACTTCACGCACAACCACATCAGCGCGAGGCGCGAACATATGGCCGAACTGACTGATAACGACATCAAAGCTATTGTCGGGATAAGGGAGTTTTTCTGCATCACCCTCTATCCATTGAATACTCGCTTGATCGGCGATGGCTGCATCTTGCTTGGCTTGCTCTAGCAATTCAGGGGTCAAATCAAGCGCACTAACCTCGGCTCCTACTCGTGCGGCCGTAATGGCTGCAACGCCCGTACCCGTTCCGACATCTAGTACGCGCTGACCCGCGCGTATGCCGGCAAAGGCCACCAGATTCGCTGCAACAGGGGTAGTGAAAATCGCCGAAGGCGCAAAAGACGACCACATTTCGCGCTGCTGTTGCTTAAACTCGGACAGTGAATCAGTTGACATAGTGTGTGTGATAAAAAAACGATGGAAAAACAAACTGATTGGCGCGAGCATAAAGCCGCTCGCCAATCAAAACGTAGATTGTACTGAAGCCTGATATCATCCCATCCGATCGCCAGCCAACACCGAATAAAGTATCCAGGTGCGTGGTGATCATCTCAGGCCTGCAGCTAGTGTCATGGTAAGGTTAAGGCTGTGGTGCTAAACAGATTCCCGATAATTATTTCAATGATAATTGAGGTTGCTTATGTCAAAAAAAGCGAAACGTGAACAGAAACCTACGCCAGTTGGTGAGACAGTCGCCGCTGAAATGGAAACCCGAGCGGCCTACCAGAACCTGATTCAATCCTTTACATCGGATCAACATGAGCTGGAAGCCAAAATCAAAGAGATTGAGCAAGCTAAGGCTGACCATTCAGGCGACCATGCAAACGATCATTCATCGGATCATTCGTCCGACCACACCCCGCCACAAGGCTCAGATCACTCGTCAAATTGAGAGCGTTTTCAGTTTGACAGCGGCGTAGAAACCTTAACGCTTCTGCGCCAGATCTTTGTAGACCGCATCCAGCAAGCTTTTGCCGATGCGGTCTTCCATTTTCTTGTGCACCGGTAGCAGTACCTGCCGCCACAAATCCATTTCCTGGCTAGTCGGCTTGTAAATCGTCGTCATGCCCGTCTTGCGAATCGCTTCCATAGCCTCAGCACTCTCACGCTGCGAATTTGAATTATTAAACCGGGTCGCCTCCGCCAAAGCCGCATCGAGTTTTTTTCGAAGATCCTGCGGCAGTCCATCCCAGAATTTTTTATTCACGATCACAGCAAAACCCATGTAACCGTGGTTGGTTAAGGTGAGATGCTTTTGTACCTCGTAGACTTTTTGCGAATAAAAATTCAGGGGTGGATTCTCGGCACCGTCCACCACACCCGATTGCAAGGCCTGAGTCATTTCAGAAAAAGACATGACTTGGGGGTTGGCTCCCAAAGTACGCATCTGCTCGTCGATCACTTTCGAGCCTTGAATACGTATCTTTAAACCACGCATATCGGCGGGCACATGAATAGGCTTATTCGCCGACATCATTTTGAATCCATTGTCCCAGTACGCGAGCCCTTTAATACCTTTGCTCTCCAGACCGGCAAATAATTGTTTGCCTATGGGTCCCTCAAGCACATGATCGACAGCGGCATGGTCAGCAAACAGAAACGGTAAATCAAATAGCTCAAATTCTTTAATACCCAGTGAACCAAATTTTGACAAGGTCGGCGCCAGCATCTGTACCGCACCCATCTGCAACGCTTCGAGTTCTTCTTTATCTTTGTAGAGCGTGCTATTGGGATAAACATCGACCCGCACCGCACCCTCGGTACTGGTTTCAACTAATTGCTTAAAACGCTCAACCGCGCGACTTTTTGGCGTGCCTATGGCAGCTACATGACTAAATTTAATGACAATGGGCGTAGTTGCTGATTGCACTGAGGTGATAGCAAAAGCACCAAACATCACTCCCAATAGAGTGACACGCCACAAAAACCGATAACCTTGATTGGTAGTCATAATCTCTCTGCGTGCAAATTATTCAACGCTATCTTTCGTAGTTGCTGTGTGCGTTACATCGGGTGGCTACGGAGAAAAC
>CANGFL010000102.1 GCA_947453015.1 Oxalobacteraceae bacterium
AGCATGCCCACGTATTAAAGCCAGACCAAAATTCACGGGAAAAGAAAATGCAACGAACTCAATTAGCTTCATTGATCGCCGGTATATGTTTGGCTATCGACGCGCAAGCCATGACACTGCTCGAAGCGTTCAATGCAGCACAGGCCTACGACAGCCAACTGGCTAGTGCGCGAGGTGTACGTGATGCTGCGCGTGAAAAATCAACGCAAGGATTCGCGGGTTTGCTACCCACCGTGTCTGCAACAGCGAATATGAATCGCATCAATGCACACGTAACCAGTACCGGTGTTGATCGCACTATCGACTACACCCAAGAGGTGTATCAGCTGCAACTGCGTCAGCCTATTTATAACCGAAATAATTTCGACGTCTACGAACAAAGTAAATTGCAAGTGACTGCCGGTGAAATTCAGTACGAACAAGCACGAAATGATTTGTCGCTGCGGGTAGCGCAAGCGTATTTTGATGTGCTGGCCGCTCAAGATGTGATTTCATTTATTCGCGCACAAAAAGCAGCCATTACAGAGCAACTTGAATCAGCGAAACGTAATTTTGAAGTAGGTACAGCAACCATCACCGATACGCATGAAGCTCAGGCGCGCTTTGATTTAGCACTCGCCCAAGAAATCGCTGCGCAAAATGATTTAGAAGTTAAACGGAACGCATTCGCCGTAGTGACAGGTCAATTACCACCCGAACTTAACAGTCTGCGTGCTGGTGTAAAACTCAGCAGTCCCGAGCCATCCAGCATGGATAAGTGGGTGCAAAGTGCCGAGGCTGGCAATTTCGGTGTAGTTGCACAAAGCTTGGTGGCTGAAATTGCTAAGCTTGAAATTCGTCGCAATCGCTCGGGGCATTTACCCACTCTGGATGCGGTTGCTGTGAGTAGTCAGCGTAAAGATCTGACGTTTACTAGTCCGACAGTGACCAATACTACGGCGCTAGGTGTGCAGTTAACGATACCCTTGTTCTCTGGCTTCTTAACGACCAGCAGAGTGCGTGAAGCAATCGCTTTAGAAAATCAGGCACGCTCAGATCTGGATACGGCAAAACGGTCTGCCATGCAAAGTGCTCGCTCGGCTTATCTTGGTGTGCAAAGTGGGCTATCGCAAATACGTGCGCTCGAAGCGGCTGAAGTCTCGAGTAATTCAGCACTGGAATCGAACAAACTAGGCTACGACGTCGGCGTGCGCATCAATATCGATGTACTGAATGCGCAGCAGCAGTTGTACTCAACTCGTCGCGATCTGGCCAAGGCGCGTTACGACACCCTGATTAACGGATTGCGCCTAAAAGCGGCCGCCGGCACCCTCGGCGAAGTGGATTTGGCCGAATTAAATGCCTTGCTCGATATACGTTGATTGACCTTAGCAAAACAAGCACTTAAACAATTCAAAAGCTTGTGTTTCACACTAGGTTATTTTGCCTCGCCAGCCCTGAAAACGCGGCTTCGCTGACACAGAAATCGCTATACTGAGCACTGATAAAAAGAACGGTCATGCAGATCTTATTTGCATGACCGTCACTCGCTCAGGAGAGGGACTTTGTGGCTTGGAGTCCTGACTACATCTCCGAGTTTTCATTTTGTAATTCTTTAATGATCATCAGCTACGGCAGATGGCATTTTTTGATTGGCTTGACAACATGAACCTAACGTCGCGCGCATTTGTTCCCTCCGCCCTTCTCATTTTGCTGCTGAGTGCTTGCGGCGATAAAAAAGCAGCTGCACCTGCTGGTGGGGGCGCTCCCCCGCCCGCCAATGTTGGCGTAATGACGGTAGCGCCAGAAGACGTCGCTAACACCACTGAATTACCGGGTCGAATTGAAGCGGTTCGCAATGCTGAAGTACGCGCCCGTGTCGGCGGTATTGTGCAAAAACGCTTGTTTGGTGAAGGCAGCGAAGTTCGCGCAGGTGCGGTGCTCTATCAGATTGATTCGGCGCCCTTTCAAGCAGCCTATAGCAGCGCCGAAGCCGCACTAGCTCGCGCTGATGCAAATTTAGGTCAAGCCACCACGCGCTTAAATCGCTATCGTGGTCTGGTTGAGAGCAATGCCATCAGCAAGCAAGAATTTGATGATGCGCAGAGCTCACAAAAACTCGCCGCCGCTGATGTCGCTGCGGCTAAAGCGGTATTAGACAATGCGCGTTTGAATCTTTCTTACTCAACGATCACCGCTCCGATCGCCGGACGCATAGGACGCACATTGGTGACGGAAGGCGCACTCGTTACAGCGAACGACACAACAGCGCTCGCAGTGATACAGCAGCTCGATCCGATTTATGTAACGTTGACGCAATCGAGTGTTGAACTTTCACAGCTGCGTGAAAAAATTACTCAATCAGGACAGCGTGGCACCAAAGTCAAACTAACCTTATTGACTGAAGATGGAAAACCGTATGCACACACTGGTCAGTTTCTGTTTTCAGAAACGACCGTTGACCCTGCATCAAGCTCAGTCATTTTACGTGCCCAATTTCCTAACCCAGAACGCTCACTATTACCCGGCATGTATGTACGCGTGCAACTAGAGCAAGGCGTGCGTGCCGGTACCATCACCGTGCCTCAACAAGCGGTCATGCGTACCGCTGATGGATCAGTCGTGATGAGTGTCGATGCTGAAGGTAAGGTCACTCCTAAGCCAGTAAAAACCGGTGGTGCCTATGGCACGCGCTGGATCATTACTTCCGGCTTGAATGCGGGTGATCAAATCATTGTCGAAGGACTGCAAAAAGCCAAACCTGGCGCGACAGTCAAAGCAAATCCTTGGCAGCCTGCTGGAGCTACTGGGGCTGCTGGATCTGCAGCACCTAATGGATCAGGTTCGCCTGCCGCTGCAGCACCCGAAAAGAAATAAGGACGCTTCACCATGGCAAAGTTCTTTATCGATCGCCCGGTCTTTGCCTGGGTCATCGCGTTGTTCATCCTGCTCGCAGGACTGTTGGCGATTCCTAATCTGCCGGTATCGCAATACCCGCAGATTGCACCGCCCACCATTATTGTTAATTCCTCCTACCCCGGCGCTTCTGCTCAAACGGTTGATGAAAGTGTCACCAGCCTGATCGAGCAAGAGATGAACGGCGCGGAAAACATGCTCTACATAGAATCGCAGAGCCAATCTGATGGTCAGTCATCCGTGAATGTGACATTCCGTAATGGCACCAATCCTGAGTTAGCCGCTGTTGATGTTCAAAATCGTCTTAAGCGAATTGAAGCGCGACTGCCGCAAGCCGTGGTTCAACAAGGTGTGACGATCACTCGTGCACGTAGTAATTTGCTGTTGTTCGTTAGTCTTGTCTCCACCGAAGGAAAACAATCGTCGGTTGCGCTAGGTGATTACTTAGCGCGTAACGTGATCAATGAAATTAAGCGTATCCCCGGTGTCGGCGTGGCGCAGTTATTTGGTACTGAACGCGCGATGCGTATCTGGGCCGATCCCGACAAACTGCTCGGATATAAACTTTCTCCTGCCGATGTAGTGAATGCCATACGCGCACAGAACGCGCAATTTTCAGCCGGTATTTTGGGTGATCTTCCTGCACCTAGTTCACAGCGTATCGCCACCTCGATTGTCGTCACTGGTCAGCTGTCGACGATAGAAGAATTCGGCAACATCGTGCTGCGTGCCACACCTGGTGGTGCCACAGTTCGTATTCGCGATATCGGTCGCGTTGAAGTCGCTGGTCAATCGTATGGATTCGCGGCTCGACTGAATGGTAAAGAGACCGCTGCGGTTGGCGTGCAACTTACGCCGACTGCTAATGCGCTTGAAACGGCTAAGCTCGTGCGCGCAAAAATGGTCGAGCTGAAAAAATATTTTCCGCCCGGCGTAGATTACGTTATTCCCTACGACACCTCTTTGTTCATTCAAATTTCTATTGAAGAGGTTGTCAAAACATTGTTTGAAGCGGTATTGCTAGTGTTTTTAGTCATGCTGCTGTTCTTGCAAAGCCTGCGCTACACATTGATTCCAGCGATTGTAGTTCCCGTCTCGCTGATGGGTACGTTTGCCACCATGTCTTTCTTCGGCTATTCAATCAATGTGCTGACTATGTTTGGCATGGTGCTGGCGATTGGTATTTTGGTTGATGATGCGATTGTGGTGGTTGAAAATGTCGAGCGCATCATGAGCGAAGAAGGCTTGTCACCACGGGACGCGACCATCAAAGCGATGACGCAAATTACTGGCGCAATTGTCGGTATTACCGCTGTGTTGATCGCTGTGTTTGTACCGATGGCTTTCTTCACCGGTTCAGTCGGCGCGATTTACCGACAGTTTTCTATGTCTATGGTGTCGGCCATGGTGTTCTCGGCCATCATGGCGCTGACGCTCACACCGGCCTTATGCGCTACGGTACTTAAACCGATAGATCCTGAACATCACGAACGCAAAGGATTTTTTGGTGCGTTCAACCGACTCTTTAAGCGCACCACGAATAGCTATCAAAGTGGAGTGGCAAAAATACTCAAAACGACGCTGCGCTACATGGTTTTATATGGCGTGATTATCGCTGCGGTGGTGTGGATGGCGGTACGTATGCCAACCTCATTTTTACCGGCAGAAGATCAAGGCTATTTGCTGGCGAATGTGCAGCTACCGCCAGGCGCAAGTACTGGCCGCACACTGAATGTGCTGGAACAAGCTGAACAATACTTCAGCAAACAACCGGGTGTGCAAGCGGTGGTGTCAGTGCTCGGGTACAGCTTCTCAGGCAATGGTCAGAACGGTGGCTTGTTGTTCGTACCACTTAATGATTGGAAAGAACGCACCACGCCTGAACTGAGTTCGCAAAGTATCGCCACCAAAGCCTTGTCGCTGATGGGTACGATACGCGATGCAATTGTGTTCACGGTTAACCCACCCGCGATTCGCGAACTAGGTAATGCCACAGGCTTCTCACTACGACTGCAAGATCGCGCGGGATTAGGTCATGATGCGTTGCTCGCTGCGCGTAATCAATTGCTGGGCATGCTGTCAAAAAGTACGGTGATCAAAGGTGCGCGACCTGAAGGCATGGAAGATTCTCCTCAGCTAAAACTCGAGATTGATCGCGACAAAGCGAATGCACTCGGGGTTGAGCTTTCCGATATCAACGCGACTTTATCGGGCACGTTTGGATCAATCTACGTGAATGATTTTCCTAACGTAGGAAGACAGCAGCGTGTGATTTTGCAAGCCGCTCCAGAAAAACGTTTACGCCCAGAAGATCTCGATAAGCTGCATGTGAAAAATAATCAGGGAGTGATGGTTCCTCTCTCGGCATTTATGCGTAGTCAGTGGATTAACGGCGCCGTACAGTTGGTACGTTTTAATGGTTATCCCGCGATGAAAATTCAAGGGGATGCCGCTCCCGGTGCCTCATCCGGTGACGCCTTGGCTGAAGTTGAACGCATGGTGGCGCAACTGCCGACGGGTATAGGCTTTGAATGGGCCGGACAATCATTTGAAGAGAAGGCTGCGGGTTCCACTGCCACGGCGCTGTTTGTACTTTCGCTGCTTGCCGTCTTTTTAGTGTTGGCTGCGCTGTATGAAAGTACATCGATACCGGTGGCTGTGCTGCTCGTGGTTCCACTTGGTGTATTAGGCGCGGTGTCGTTTACGATTTTCCGCGAGATGCCTAACGATGTTTACTTCAAAGTGGGTCTGATTGCCATCATCGGTTTGTCCGCTAAAAATGCGATCTTGATTATCGAATTCGCTAAAGATCTACAAGCAGGCGGCATGGACTTAATTGAAGCAACGCTCACCGCCGTCAAGCTACGTTTTCGTCCCATCATCATGACGTCACTGGC
>CANGFL010000103.1 GCA_947453015.1 Oxalobacteraceae bacterium
GTGTTGTATATCTTTAGAGTGCTCATGAATTAAAAGAGGAATGCCGTGGCAGAAAAGCCGAAGGTACTGTAAATCGATTATTACTTTTTTCAAAATAATGCCGAACAACCACCTACTGCGCTGGTCACATAAAACTTAGGCCGTCTTGCATGTCCGGTATTTTGATAGAATGCGAGTCTCACTAAAGTATAACATTGAAGCATCTGAATCCCTGTAACAACGGTGCTTCAGATACACACTCTCCGGAAGGAAATTTCATGCGCTACGGCCGTCGCCAGTTTATGCAATTTTGCACTGCTGCTGTTTTGGCATCCTTGACCACGATGGCAATGGCTGCTGATCCAGCTCCCAAGGTATCCATCAAAACTAACATGGGTGAAATCATTGTAGAAGTTTACCCAGACAAAGCACCCAAAACGGTAGAAAACTTTTTAACGTACGTAAAATCAGGTTTTTACAACGGAACAATTTTTCACCGAGTAATTAATGGCTTCATGGTCCAAGGTGGTGGCTACGATCAATCAATGAAAGAAAAGCCTACCCGTGCACCGATACAAAACGAAGCAAAAAATGGATTGAAAAATCGTGCTTACACGATTGCTATGGCTCGCACACCTGATCCTCATTCCGCGAGCGCTCAATTTTTTATTAACGGCAATGACAATGCCTTTCTGGATTATCCTGGCCAAGATGGTTGGGGATACGCCGTGTTTGGCAAAGTTATCAGCGGCAAAGAAGTTATTCAAAAAATTCAAGTCGTAGAGACGGATAAAAGAGACAAACCCAAAGCGAATGTCATCATTGAATCCGCTTCCATGATTGATTAATTTATTAGCATTGATTTAGGAGCAGCACGTTTATGAATGTTGTACTTACCACCAATCACGGCGCCATTACGCTGGAGCTTGACGTAGAAAAAGCACCCAAGTCCGTTGAGAATTTTGTTAACTACGTAAAGTCTGGCCACTACGATGGCACTATTTTTCATCGGGTGATCGATGGCTTCATGATTCAGGGCGGAGGCTTTGATCCTGACATGACACAAAAATCCACCAACGATCCGATTGATAACGAGGCTGAGAATGGCCTTAAAAATGATCGTTACACCATCGCAATGGCGCGTACCTCGGATCCCCATTCTGCAACAGCTCAGTTTTTCATTAACGTTGGTGACAACGACTTTCTAAATTATCCTGGCTCTGATGGTTGGGGCTACGCAGTATTTGGCAAAGTCTCTGATGGCGAGGATGTTGTTGACGCGATTCGTGCCGTTAAAACCGGACGTAAGAGTATGTTTTCTGATGTGCCTGTCGAGACTGTCGTGATTGAAAAGGCTGAAGTCGTTTGATCTGACATGAGTTCACTCTCAACATCACCTAAAGCAAAAGCGCAACCGACGATGGTTGCGCTTTTTGTTTCAGATCTGCATTTGAGTCCAGACACACCTAAGACCTTAGCGGCGTTTTTTGCATTTTTAAAAAATGAAGCAGTGCATGCGACTCAACTCTATTTGCTAGGCGATCTATTTGAGTACTGGCCAGGTGATGATGATGTGGATTCACCATTTCCTCAACAAGTCTGCCAAGAACTAAAACGCGTTTCTGATCAAGGTACGAAGATATTTTGGCTCAGTGGTAATCGAGATTTTTTAGTCGGCCCCGCTTTCGCCGCAGCAGCCGGACTGACTTTATTAAATGAACCTCATGTGGCTGACATAGCCGGTAAAAAAATCCTACTCGTGCATGGTGATGCACAGTGTACGGACGATACGGCTTATATGACGTTTCGCACGCAAGTTCGCAATCCGGAATGGCAAGCAGCGTTTCTTGCACGCCCGCTTGCCGAACGTAAGAGCATCATCGCTGGTATGCGCGAAGGCAGCCGCGCTGCGCAAAAAGAAAAATCCATGGCGATCATGGATGTTAATCCTGCACAAATAGCTGCACTATTTAAAACGCATGGAGTTAATCTACTGATTCATGGTCACACGCATAGGCCAGACATACATCACACTCCCGAAGGAGTGCGCTATGTATTGCCGGATTGGGATTGTGAAGCAAGTGGTGCGATTGAACAGAGTGCTGCGGATAAGCGTCGTGGTGGCTGGTTAGCGTTGGATAGCGCAGGTGAATTACACTCCGTCAGAATGCGAGATACTTCTTTCGAAGAATAAGCTCTGAGCATTTGAAACAGGCGTGATTAATTCAGTATCCACTCGCCCGATTGCTTGATAGCGTGATACATCGCATCCGGTGCCAGATCGATTTTTCCAGGCCAAGTTACCGCGCCATGTTCAATGTAGGCTTGCCGGAAAATTTCAGGATCTTTAAGAACTTCAAATACACCAGTTAAATGGCTGGTTTCGAACACCACCTTACCTGACGTCCCATCTGCAAACGTTACCTGAATACTCAGTGGTGAAATAGTCTTTACGTCAACGACTTGCCATTCCATACGAGCCTCACTTCAAAGGAATAATTGCTTTGGGTTGTTGTTTCGCCTTGCACAGATTCCAATTTTCAAGCAATTCGTGTTGATGCAACTCAGCCCAATCTAACACAAGCTCAAGGGCGCGCCTAGGAAGGTATCCTGACGAAATGAACAAACCTTCGATATTGATGATCGCCTCATGTTCAGAATAAATCGCATGAAAATGCGGGGGTGAATGATCGTTAAAAAACATACGAATCAAAATCCCTTAGAACGCACTGATTGTAGGCATACAAACCTCATCGGATCAATGCTTGCATTTTGCGCAACCTCAAAAGAGCAGTCAAGATTGGTTATGCTCAAACTTCGTCATTGTGCTGAATTCACATAATCGATTGCAAAAGATCTAAATCACTCCACCAATTTATTCAGCTTTTCCGGATTGAATTTATCCAGCTCGACGACAGTCTCACACGCTATACCAGCGGCTTTGAGTGCTTCGAGAATTTTTACTAACTGTAATTCCTGACTAGACGCATTGTCGATCAGACCGTGCAAAGCTTTTGACAACGGATCGTCACCATTCGCTGTCAAGCCATACGCAGCAAACATTTTTGCTGTTGCGTCTTCACGTTCAGTGGCTGCCGTTTTTTCGATAATGCGTGCAGGATTACCGACTGCGGTGGCACCCGCAGGGACTTCTTTGACGACGACTGCGTTCGAGCCAATCTTAGCGCCCTCGCCCACAGTAAACGAGCCCAACACTTTGGCACCCGCGCCAATGATCACACCGCGCTCTAAGGTCGGGTGTCGCTTGGTTCCTTTGGATAGTGATGTACCGCCCAGAGTGACACCTTGATAGATAGTGCAATCGTCACCGATGTCCGCTGTCTCACCGATCACGACACCAAAGCCATGATCGATAAAAACGCGTCGACCTATGGTGGCACCGGGGTGAATCTCAATGCCGGTTAATCCACGGGCCATATGCGAAATAAAACGCCCCATCCATTTAAAGCCATGGCGCCAGCATGCACTAGACCAGCGGTGTAACACGATGGCATGCAGGCCGGGATAGCACGTCAACACCTCCCATGAACTGCGGGCGGCGGGGTCACGTGCCATGATGCTAGCGATGTCTTCCCTGAGGCGGCTAAACATGAATGTCGATAAATCAGTAAAAAGTGAATTTTAGGTGATTTGGCAGAATTAGATCCACTCACCCACTGTACTAGGCGGTCGGCACTATCAAGCGTTGACGTCTCGCCTCGTACAGGCAGATACCCGAGGCCACTGACACGTTCAGACTTTCAACCGAGCCTAGCATAGGCAAGCTGACCAAACGATCGCAATTCTCGCGCGTTAAACGCCGCATGCCCTCACCTTCAGAGCCCATCACAAAAGCGACGCCTCCGGTGTAGTCGACATCGTAGATCGTACTTTCTGCATCATCTGTTGTGCCTGTTAGCCAAATATCGTGTTCCTGCAGCTCGCGCATAGCACGCGCCAGATTGGTCACAGTAATGTACGGCACGTTGTCAGCTGCACCACTAGCGACTTTCGCTGCGGTTGCGTTTAAACCCACGGCTCTATCCTTAGGTGCAATCACGGCATGCGCGCCAGCACCATCGGCAACACGTAAGCACGCACCCAAATTATGCGGGTCGGTCACACCATCAAGCAGCAACAACAAAGGTGGCCCTTGTATACCATCAATCAATTCAGACAAATTACGAGCGAGCGAGATTTCACCCGCACGCGCTACCACGCCTTGATGCCGGCGCGTGCCCACCATAGCGTCCAGTCGCTGATCGTCTGCCTGAATGATCCGCACATTAGCGGATTTAGCGGAGCGCAAAAGATCGCCCATACGTCGATCATGACGAGCGGCATCAACATAAATTTCTTCTATGGTCGATGCATCATGACGAATGCGTGCGGCAACTGCATGAAATCCGAAAAGGAGTTTGGTCTTCATTGTTTTATGGTCAGTGAGCTAAGGCTCGGTGTTATTTACGTTTCTTTTGACCGGAGCGTGCAGCGGTTTTAGCTGGCTTTGCTTTACGCGCTTTAGCGCTATCTGGCATTTTGGGAGCTGCTTTTTTAGCTGTTTTCTTTGCCGCCTGCTTCGCCGCTTTTTTCGCGCCTGATAAGCGCGAACGTCCTTGCCCTTCATCGGCTCGTCGTGCTTCGTTTTTCAATTGTGTGCGAATACCAGGCTCACGTACCAATCGCAAATCAATACGCCGCGCATCAAGATCAACTCGACTTACTTGCACGGTCACTCTATCGGTTAACTGATAGCGCATGCCGGTTCGCTCGCCACGTAATTCATGTCGGGCTTCGTCAAATTGAAAAAAGTCTGAGCCCAGATCCGTGACGTGAACCATACCTTCAATGAACAAGGCATCGAGTTGTACAAAAATTCCGAATGCTGCCACGCCTGAAATCGTGCCGGTAAATTCTTCGCCGAGTTTATCGCGCACAAAGTAACATTTCAGCCAAGCTTCCACATCACGCGAGGCTTCATCCGCGCGCCGCTCATTAGCTGAGCAATGTATGCCGAGTGCTTCCCAAATAGCTACATCGCCCTCAGATTTTTTCTTACCGGCGGCTCTATCTTTTGCCTGCATCTTGCGTGCTGCAGGAGACAGCTGAGTATTTAAATTTTCGGTCTCTATATCTTTTGGGTGATAGCGCTTACCGTGCAAAATAGCCTTGATAACTCGATGCGTTAGCAAATCCGGATAGCGTCGAATCGGGCTGGTGAAATGCGCATAGGCATCGTAAGACAAACCGAAATGTCCAATATTGTCAGGGCTATAGACTGCTTGCTGCATTGAGCGAAGTAGCATGGTCTGAAGCATGATGGCATCAGGTCGAAGTTTTATTTTTTCCATCAACTCGGCGTAGTCCGATGCTGCAGGGCTACCGGAACCACCGAGCGACAAACCTAATTGCTTTAGGAATGTGCGTAATTGATTGAGCTTTTGTTCTGTTGGGCCAGCATGGATACGAAACATACCGTGATGCTTGTTACGCTCCATGAAATCAGCGGCACAAACGTTTGCCGCCAACATGCATTCTTCAATTAATTTGTGCGCATCGTTTCGGGTACGTGGCAAAATTTGTTCTATCTTGCCTGCGGCATTACAAACAATGTAGGTTTCTGTGGTTTCAAAATCAATCGCACCACGCAGACGACGTGACTGCAGCAGCACTTGAAACAAGTCATAAAGATTTTGTAGGTGCGGCAGCAATGCAGCACGACGCGTTGCCTCTGGGCCACGCGTGTTACCTAGCA
>CANGFL010000104.1 GCA_947453015.1 Oxalobacteraceae bacterium
GCCGTCGCTGAAAAAGAGCAACCGCAACTCATCATTTTAGGTAAGCAGGCGATTGACGATGATTGCAATCAAACCGGTCAAATGCTGGCTGCGCTTCTTGGTTGGCCGCAGGCGACCTTTGCTTCCAAAGTAACTGTCGATGGTGACAAAGCGACTGTTACTCGCGAAGTGGATGGTGGACTTGAAACGATTTCGCTAACGTTACCTGCCATCGTGACGACTGATTTGCGTTTGAATGAGCCACGTTATGTGACTCTGCCAAACATCATGAAGGCGAAGAAAAAAACACTCGATGTGATTCAACCCGATGCTTTGGGTGTGGATGTCACACCGCGCTTAAAAACGCTCAAAGTTTCCGAGCCGGCTAAACGTTCAGCGGGCACCATGGTGCCGGATGTCGCAACACTGGTTGCGAAGTTGAAGAACGAAGCAAAAGTCATCTGAATATAACAAGGACACTACGTCATGGCCGCACTTGTCATCGCTGAACACGATAATGCCTCGCTCAAAGCGAGCACCCTCAACACCGTTACCGCCGCTGTTCAATGTAGCAATGAAGTTCATATCTTAATTGCAGGTCACGACTGTGCTGCGGCAGCGGCGGCAGCGGCGCAGATTGCAGGCGTGACTAAAGTATTGATCGCTGAAGGTGCGCAATTTGCTGATGGTCTGGCTGAAAATATTGCTGAGCAAGCGCTGGCGCTAGCTTCTAACTATTCACATGTACTCGCACCAGCTACGGCTTACGGCAAAAATATTCTTCCGCGCGTAGCCGCTCGTTTGGATGTGGGTCAGATTTCAGAAATCACTAAGGTCGATTCACCTGACACCTTTGAGCGTCCGATTTATGCCGGTAATGCCATCGCTACGGTGCAATCGATTGATGCGATTAAAGTCATTACTGTTCGTGCTACAGGTTTTGATGCAGCAGCTACGGGTGGCTCGGCAGCGATAGAAAAAATTACGGCAGTAGCTGACTCAGGAAAATCAGCCTTTGTTTCGCGCGAGTTAGCGAAGTCGGATCGTCCAGAACTCACTGCTGCAAAAATTATTGTTTCTGGTGGGCGCGGTATGGGCTCGGCTGAAAATTTTAAAATTCTCGAACCACTCGCCGACAAGCTTGGTGCTGCTATGGGCGCATCGCGTGCCGCTGTTGATGCAGGTTATGTGCCGAATGATTGGCAAGTCGGACAGACAGGCAAAATCGTTGCTCCTCAGTTGTATATCGCCGTAGGTATTTCTGGTGCGATTCAACATTTGGCGGGTATGAAAGATTCAAAGACGATTGTTGCCATCAACAAGGATGCGGAAGCACCCATATTCAGCGTAGCTGACTATGGACTGGTGGGTGATTTGTTTGAAGCCATACCAGCACTAGTAAAAGAACTCGGTTAAACAATTAATTCCCTTCTCGGTTAGCAGAATCTTCAGGAGTTCTAATGAGCTACGTCGCACCTTTAAAAGATATGGCGTTCGTCATGAACGAGTTGGCGGGGCTGGAAGCCATTAGCCAATTACCCGGCTGCGAAGATGCGACGCCTGAAACGGCTGAAGCCGTGCTGGAAGAAAATGCAAAATTTTGTTCAGAAGTCGTCGCACCTCTGAATTGGGCAGGGGATTGCGCGCCAAGCAGTTGGCATGGCGGCGAAGTAAAAACGACGCCCGGATTTAAAGAAGCATTCAAAGCTTTTGGCCAAGCAGGTTGGCAAGGTGTGCAGCATCCGGTTAATTACGGTGGTCAGGGTTTACCTAAGTTGTTAGCCACTCCCTGTATCGAAATGTTGAACTCAGCGAATCTTTCATTCGCACTATGTCCGTTGTTGACTGATGGTGCCATCGAAGCGTTGATGACAGCAGGCACCGATGCACAAAAAAACTTGTACCTAGAAAAATTGATTTCGGGTCAATGGACTGGCACGATGAATTTGACCGAGCCACAGGCGGGTTCTGATTTGTCATTAGTGCGTTCACGTGCAGTGCCGGAAGCGGATGGCACGTACAAAGTTTTTGGTACCAAAATTTACATTACCTACGGCGAGCATGATATGGCTGAGAACATCATCCATCTCGTGCTGGCACGCACGCCAGACGCACCAGAAGGTGTGAAAGGTATTTCACTGTTCATCGTGCCTAAATTTCTCGTCAAAGCGGATGGCAGCTTAGGCGATAGAAATGACGTGCATTGCGTATCGATTGAACACAAGCTCGGTATCAAAGCCAGCCCCACCGCTGTTTTGCAATATGGCGATCACGGTGGTGCAATTGGTTATTTAGTGGGACAAGAAAATCGCGGCTTAGAGTACATGTTCATCATGATGAACGCTGCGCGTTTTGCAGTAGGCATGCAAGGTATCGCGGTGGCCGAGCGCGCGTATCAAAAAGCAGTCGGCTATGCGCGTGATCGTGTTCAATCGCGCGACCTCGCAGGCTCTGCGGGTCCGGTGGCGATCATTCATCACCCTGATGTAAAACGTATGCTGATGTCTATGCGCGCTCAAACAGAAGCGGCCCGTGCATTGTCGTATGTGACGGCGGCTGCTTTCGACGCTGCTCATCATCACGCTGATGAGGCAACACGCAAAGTCAATCACGCCTTCTATGAATTCATGGTGCCTATCGTTAAAGGTTGGTCGACTGAGATGTCGATTGATGTTGCATCGACCGGTGTACAAGTGCACGGTGGTATGGGCTTTATCGAAGAAACGGGCGCTGCACAGCATTATCGCGACGCACGTATCTTGACGATTTACGAAGGTACGACCGCGATTCAGGCGAATGATTTGGTAGGTCGTAAAACCCTGCGTGATGGTGGTGAGCTGGCAAAAAATTTACTCAGCCAAGTTGCGGCGACAGCGGCTGAGTTAACCAGTTCCGGCAATGCCGAGTTGGTAGCGATTGGTCAGCGCCTGGCTGCGGCGAGTGCCGATCTGAAGAGTATCGTTGAATTTATCGCGGCGAATGGCAAGGCTGACATCAAAGCTGCCTTTGCAGGTAGCGTGCCTTATCTGAAAATCGCAGGCATCGTGTTTGGTGGTTGGCAGATGGCGCGTGCCGCGAAGATCGCGACTGCCAAATTAGCTGAAGGCGGCGGTGA
Organism: Oxalobacteraceae bacterium; assembly: GCA_947453015.1. GTDB lineage: Bacteria > Pseudomonadota > Gammaproteobacteria > Burkholderiales > Burkholderiaceae_D > Pernthalerella. The sequence goes on from CANGFL010000104.1 coordinate 3,095, forward strand.
TGCCTCTTTCTACAAAGCGAAGATCGCTACGGCGCGTTTTTTTGCTGATCATTACCTGAGTACTTCTTCCGCGGCACGGATTTCGGTGGTTGAAGGTAGTGCAGGTGTGTTGGCGCTCGCTGACGAACAGTTTTAGTTTATTCGCGGTGAGTGCAGCGGCTGTTTAAATTTTAGATTAGCCGTAAGCACCACCGGTCAGCATCAGATCGAAGGCGCGCGCGATAACAGTCAGTAGTAGTGTCGCTCCGTAAAAAAGATTCAACACCATCATCGCTGGAATCGGCCAGTGACTGTCTGTTTTGATGTCTGATTCAGCGTTGTACTTCTCATCCCATTTTTCATCCGGCGTCAGACCAATCACGAAAGTCTCCAGGCTCGCCACCAGTAGCGAGAGCACCGCAGGTGCGGCGTAGGCCAGCAGTAGCCAGTCGGAATGCAGAGCAAATAAAAGTCCGGAAGCCGGTAAGCTGGCCGCATGCAGCCAACCCCAACGATCTTTCATGCCATGTAAATAAAATCGGTGTAGGCCTGCACCACCCAAAACGAGTGCGAGTACCGTTGCTAAGGCTTTGCTTTTAAACGTGGAATTCATTTATTTTTGCTTCGAGAGGAGGGTGCGATCTAACTTTGTTGCTAAATTTAAAATTCACGGGCGATGCTTACGCTCGCGGTGGCGGCAGTGTGCACTGTCCCGCTGGTGATGGCAAATTGGCTGAGTCGGCACCCGAAATCTCGTGAAACTTGCCCGCATAAGGTGAAAATCCACAATAAATCAGCGACTTCCCGCATTTTGGCTTGTCCCCTCAGGGTGAAAAACGCTATAATCGCGGTCTTTTTTCGTGTCCGTATTTCCCCCTTTTTGGTAGAGAAAATTATGGTTGTTATTCGTTTATCCCGTGGTGGTGCAAAGAAGCGCCCTTTTTACAATATCGTTGCTACTGATTCGCGCAATCGCCGCGATGGCCGCTTTATTGAGCGTATCGGTTATTACAACCCAGTCGCTTCTGGCGCAGCTCAGCCTTTCAGCATCGACCAGCAGCGTTTGACTCACTGGCAAAGCGTTGGCGCGCAATTGTCGCCAACAGTCCAGCGCTTAATCAAAACCGTCGGCAAGCAAGCTGCCTGATTTGACGATGTCGGGTACTCCGGGAATCCCGGTTCCCGATGATCTGGTTTTGGTGGCCCATGTAACGGGTGCCTATGGTCTGGCAGGTTGGGTCAAGTTGAAGCCTTATTCGGATGATGCGGGTGCTTTGGTGCACGCAAAAACTTGGTGGCTAGACAAACCTGAACTGCGCGATGTGGATGTACTTCAGGTGCGATCGCAAGGCGAAGATCTGGTGGCGCAGTTGATGGGTGTAGTCGATAGAAATTCAGCTGAGGCGCTCAAAGGCGCAACAGTGCAAGTGAGACGGGCGCATTTCCCGCCACTTGATGATGGAGAGTTTTACTGGATCGATCTGATCGGCCATACGGTTGAAAATCTCCGAGGTGAATCGCTCGGTGAAGTCACCGGTCTGATGGATAACGGCGCGCATCCTATATTGAGAGTCGCGGTTCCGGGTTCAGAAAAGGCCCACGAACTACTAATTCCCTTTGTGGACCAGTTCGTTACTTCAGTCGATTCAGCAGCAAAAAGAATACAGGTGGATTGGGAGCGCGATTACTAGCTCTCGGTTCTGGAGGGTGGGCATGCAGTTTGATGTGATTTCGCTCTTTCCTGAAATGTTTTCGGCACTGACGTCATCGGGGATTACTCGACGAGCGTTTGAGCAAAAACGATGTGAGCTGTCTTTGTGGAATCCGCGAGATTTCACCAGTGATAATCATCGTACAGTGGATGATCGGCCGTATGGCGGTGGTCCTGGAATGGTGATGATGGCTGCTCCGCTGGAATCAGCCATCACTGCGGCAAGTCAGCGGCAGTTAGCGTTGGGTTTACCTAAGCCTAAAGTGATTTATATGTCGCCTCAGGGTGTGCCACTCAATCATGCACGGGTGATGGCGCTGACAGAAGCGGCAGGATTAGTGGTTTTGTGTGGTCGTTACGAAGCAGTAGATCAGCGTTTGATCGATCGTTGCGTAGATGAAGAAATCAGCTTAGGCGATTTCGTTTTGTCTGGTGGTGAAATACCGGCCATGGCATTGATGGATGCAGTGATCAGGCAGTTGCCAGGTGTGTTGCATGACGATGCATCGGCAGTGGAAGACAGTTTTGTGAATGGTCTTCTCGATTGTCCGCACTACACGCGACCCGAGATATATGAAGATACTAGTGTGCCTGCTGTACTGTTAGGCGGGCATCATGCAGAAATAGAAAAATGGCGGCGAGAGCAAATGCTCGATGCCACCCAGCGTAAGCGCCCTGATTTACTCGCTAAGGCGCGCGCAGCAGGATTGCTGACCAAGGCTGATGAAGCCTTTCTTAAGCAGAGCAGTACGTAGTTTGAAGTCAGTAGTGATTTGATTGTAGTTCGACGAGGGGCAGTTAAGCTTTTCAAATGCTGCCCTGTTATGTGTAATTCATCCTCTACCGGGCATAGTAGTTATTAGCGCCGGCACGATGCAAAGGAGCAAACCATGGATCTGATCCAACAACTAGAGCAAGAAGAAATTACCCGTCTGGGTAAGAACATCC
>CANGFL010000105.1 GCA_947453015.1 Oxalobacteraceae bacterium
CGCTCGCTTGCACCCCAGGGAGTTGGCGCAGCGTGATGCCAGCTTCATGAACCTTACGTCGCTCGGCACGAATATTTTTTCGTTTTTTTTGTTCTAGCGTTGAAAGAAATTGTTCAAAATTTTCAAAGCCTTGATTTTTCCAATGAAATTGAACGCCTTTGCGCAGCATAAATCCCGCATCTTCTAACAGTTTCGCTTCTCGCTCAGGCGGATAAAGAATGTGCGTTGAGGAGAGATCATTTTTTTCTTGTACTTCTTTGAGCGCAGTTATCAACGCCGCTCGTGCTTCTGCATCTATCGCAAGCAGCCGACTACCTGTCACCGGTGTAAACGGAATCGCGGATAACAGTTTTGGGTAGTACTCCAAGCCATTGCGTCGATAAGCGTCGGCCCAGGCCCAATCGAATACATATTCACCATACGAATGAAACTTTGCATACATAGGTAATGCGGCGACCAGATTGTCGCCTTGCCAAATCGTGAGGTACTGAGGCTGCCAGCCGGATTTTTTACTGGCACTACCGGATTCATGCAGGGCGTGCAGAAAGGCATACGACAGAAACGGATTCGCCTCGGCCTGCGAACCAACCAGATCATCCCATGTGCTTGGTTGCAGTTCGGCCAGAGAAGAAAGGATGCGCGTGCGATAATTCTGGTTTTGCAGGATTAGCCTCTTTGAAGCTTGGTTACCGATGAATCGTTTGGGCTCAGTTAACGTAGCAATTGCACAGATCAACAGTACTGTGGGTGATCTGGTTGGAAACAGCCAGCGCATCGCACATGCTGCACGCCAAGCCGCTGAGTTAGGCGCTGATATTGTGCTAACACCCGAGCTCTCGCTCGTCGGCTACCCGCCGGAAGACTTGCTGCTTCGGCGTTCATTTTACGCAAAATCAGAACAGACGTTGCATGCGCTTGCTACTGAGCTCGCTGATCTTAAAGATCTGCATGTGATTGTGGGTCACCCATTGCAGCAGGGTCTGTTGCATTACAACGCTGCGTCCCTATTGTGCAATGGTCGCATCATCGCTAGCTACCGCAAGCATGCATTACCGAATTACACCGTGTTTGATGAGAAGCGTTATTTCATTGCGGCCGATGAGGTTTGCACGTTTGATCTCAGGGGTATTCGTTTCGCGATCAATATTTGTGAAGATACGTGGTATCTCGATATGCCCGCGCGTGCGCGAGCGGCCGGAGCGCAGGTGTTGTTGGTGCCAAATGCGTCGCCGTATCACATGAATAAACAACATCTGCGTTTAGATGTGATGCGCGAAAACGTTTGTCAGCAAGGTATGGCGCTGGTTTATGCCAATCTTGTTGGCGCTCAGGATGAATTGGTGTTTGATGGCAGTTCATTTGTAATGAATTCAGCGGGTGACGTGTGCGTGCAAGCGCCGTCATTCAAAGAATCGTTGACGCTGGTTGAATTCGACGCAGGGCAGCCCAAAGCGCAGCCACTTCCAGAAGCGTTGTCGCTGGAAGCGCAAGTGTATGAAGCCTTGGTTTTGGGTGTGCGCGACTACGTGGGTAAAAACGGTTTTCCAGGTGCGATCATTGGTCTTTCGGGCGGCGTGGATTCGGCACTGACCTTGGCGATTGCCGTGGATGCGCTGGGTGCTGACAAAGTGCGCGCCGTCATGATGCCATCCGACTACACCGCTGAAATTTCATGGGTAGATTCGCGCGACATGGTGGCCCGTTTAGGTGTGCGCTACGATGAAATTCCTATTTCCGATTGCTTTACGGCTTTCCGCCATTCGCTAGATTTTGAATTTGCCAATCTGGCAGAGGACGCCACGGAAGAAAACATTCAGGCGCGTATACGCGGAACGCTGTTGATGGCTTTATCGAACAAGTCAGGTTCTATTGTTCTGACGACAGGTAATAAAAGTGAGATGGCGACCGGCTATTGCACCTTGTATGGCGACATGGCTGGCGGTTATGCGGTGATCAAAGATATCGCCAAGACCTTGGTATATCGGCTATGCCATTATCGAAATAGCATGAGTGATGTGATTCCAGATCGTATTTTGACTCGTGCGCCTTCGGCTGAACTGCGTCCCAACCAGACAGATCAAGACTCTTTACCCCCATACGAGGTGCTTGATGGCATACTCAATTTGTATATGGAAGAGGGGCAAGGCGTTGCAGAACTGCTCGCGGCAGGGTATCGTCAGGAGGATGTTGATCGAATTGTCCGACTGATAAAAATCAATGAGTACAAGCGTAGACAGGCGCCTGTTGGTCCGCGTGTGACGCATCGTGCGTTTGGTCGAGACTGGCGGTATCCGATTACCTCACGCTTCAAAGAGTAGAATTCAATCATTACCATCCAGAGGAGCACACCGTGAAGCAGATCATCGCCGTCATTAAGCCTTTTAAGCTCGACGAAGTCCGCGAGGCATTGGCCAACGTGGGCGTAACTGGCCTGACCGTCACTGAAGTTAAAGGTTTTGGTCGTCAGAAAGGTCACACTGAGCTGTACCGTGGTGCAGAGTATGTCGTTGATTTTCTGCCCAAGGTGAAGGTAGAAGCAGTCGTTACCGAAGAAGTGCTTGATAGTGCCGTCGATGCCATTATCAAAGCTGCGCGTACCGGAAAAATTGGAGACGGTAAGATCTTTGTTCGCTCGGTCGAGCAAGTGATTCGAATTCGTACCGGCGAGACCGGAGCGGAAGCGGTCTAAGCTAGCTAGCCTAACCCTTAAGTAATACCATCAGCGCGCCGCTGCCACCATCGGCTGCGCGCGCCTGACAAAAAGCCAGTACTTCGTCTTTTTGTACCAGCCAATTTCTCACCTTGTTTTTCAACACAGGTTTTTTCCCTAGCGATCCCAAGCCTTTGCCGTGAATGATGCGTACGCAGCGCATTCCGCGTTTGACTGAATCGCGCACGAACTGACTCAAAGCTTCACGCGCTTGATCAGTACGTAAGCCATGCAAATCTAATTGATCTTGTGTGACCCAACCACCGCCACGTAATTTTCGTAGTACATCGGGGCCGATACCGCCGCGCACAAAGCTAAGGTCTTCATCTATCTGTAGCAGCGTATCGATACTAAATTCATCGGATAAGGATTCATGCAATGCAGCTTCATCATCCGCCAGTCGTTGATGAGCGATGGGTTGAGGTCGAGGTAATGGAGTGCTGACTCGTGCAGCCGTTCTCAGTGGCGCAACCTCTCCAACAGTAGTGCGAAAGAGATTCGCCTCGCGCTCACGCTCACGACGTTCTTGTTCCGCTTTAAGCGCTGCTTCAGCGCGTGATTTCAATCGCTGCTTCAGCGCCTTGAGTTCGGCAAGGTCTTTGATCATGCAGGTCTCCTAAAGGGAACTGCGAAATTTTAGACAGCGGCGCTGTCCTCAGCTTTTATTCCAAACTTTCGAGGTAGCGTTGCGCATCCAACGCGGCCATGCAACCTGTACCCGCACTGGTGATCGCTTGACGATAAACGTGATCTTGCACATCGCCGGCCGCAAACACGCCTTCAATGCTGGTCATGGTGGCCATGCCTTCCAGCCCACCCTTGGTGATGAGATAGCCATTGTTCATGGCTAGTTGGCCTTCGAAAATGCTGGTGTTCGGCTTGTGACCAATCGCAACAAATAAACCATGCAGCGAAATCGGCGTGGTTTTGTCATCTTTGGTGGAACGAATCACCATGCCGGTGACACCGCTATCATCACCCGTGACTTCATCCAAGGTGTGATTCCATTGAATGGCGACTTTGCCTTCTTTTACTTTCGCCATTAAGCGATCAATCAAGATAGGCTCTGCGCGGAATTTATCGCGGCGATGAACCACAGTTACTTTGCTGGCGATATTCGATAAATACAATGCTTCTTCAACCGCCGTGTTGCCTCCACCGATAACCGCCACTTCTTGATTTTTGTAGAAAAAGCCATCGCAGGTCGCGCAAGCAGACACACCTTTACCCATGAAATGCTCTTCAGAAGGCAGACCTAGATACTGAGCAGAAGCTCCTGTCGCGATAATCAGAGCATCGCACGTATACACACCCGAATCACCGACTAAGCGGATAGGCTTTTCAGTGAGATGCGTGGTGTGAATCTGATCAAAAATGATCTCGGTATTAAAACGTTCCGCGTGTTGCAGTAGTCGTTGCATTAATTCCGGGCCTTGCACGCCCATGGGATCGCCCGGCCAGTTTTCTACATCGGTGGTGGTCATGAGCTGACCGCCTTGCTCAACCCCAGTAATCAGTACCGGATTGAGGTTGGCGCGCGCCGCGTAGACGGCAGCGCTGTAGCCGGCAGGGCCGGAGCCAATAATGAGAACACGAGCATGTTTAGGGTTGGACATGAAAATCTTTTGAAATGATTAAGTGAACAGAGTGTGCGTAATCACTGGAACAGGGAAAATGCTGACCGGAGGGAGTATCATCCCGTATGGATTCATGCGATAGTGCCGCAAAAATCAAAACGAAATTATAGATGAACTGACGGCCCCCTACAGGAGCCTGCTCAGAACCTGTGAATGTCATGAGCCGAAACACCTCCACCTATACCCGAACACCCCCTGCCGCGGCACCCGACCCCCTGCCGAATCGACTAATACGCCTGCTTTCCGAGGCCCGTTGGCTGTTGTTGGCCGTTATTGGTGCCTACCTCACGCTGGTCATGTTTACGTATTCGACGGCCGATTCTGGCTGGTCGCATGCAGGAATGACGACTAAGCCCTTGAATTGGGGTGGCTCGGCAGGCGCATGGCTATCGGATTTGATGTTTTACATTTTTGGATTTTCTGCCTGGTGGTGGTGCGTGGCGATGTTGGCCGCCGTTTGGGTGAGTTACCGACGTCTGGCGAATCGTTTTTTCCTCCAGCAAGAACAGGAAGCGCCGCATCGTTATGAAATGTTCATACGTATCGGTGGTTTTGTGTTGTTGGTGCTGGGCAGTTGCGGCCTCGAATTTGTACGCATGTACAGCCTGAAAGTGAAACTCCCACGTGACCCCGGTGGTGTATTGGGTGAATTAGTTGGTGGCAGCGCACAAGCAGGTTTTGGTTTTGATGGTGGCACCTTGCTGCTGCTAATGCTGTTTGGTTTGGGTTTTAGCTTGTGCTTTCATGTGTCATGGTTGGCTGTCGCTGAGCGTTTGGGCGGAGCGATAGAGAGTTTTGTTCAATTGCTCAACGCGCTGTACGTTGAGTGGCAGGATCGCAAGGTTGGTCATGAGGCGGCCGTCAAGCGTGAAGAAGTTGTTGAACAAGAACGCGCTCGTATAGTCGAATCCAAGGCAAGTGCGCCTATACAAATCGTGCCGCAAGTGGTGTCGGTACCTAAATCTGAGCGCGCGCAAAAAGAAAAACAGGTATCGCTGTTTTTGGATATGCCAGATACCAATTTGCCGCCGCTATCCTTACTTGATGAGCCACCCACCGAGCAGGAAACAGTCAGCGTCGATACGTTGGAGTTTGTAAGCCGGCTGATCGAGAAAAAACTCTCAGATTTTGGCGTTGAAGTTCGGGTGGTTGCCGCGTATCCCGGGCCCGTGATTACGCGTTACGAAATCGAACCGGCGACCGGCGTCAAAGGGAGTCAAATCGTAAACCTCGCACGCGATCTGGCGCGCGCCTTGTCGTTAACATCGATACGCGTGGTTGAGACCATCCCCGGCAAGAACTACATGGGGCTTGAGCTGCCTAACCCCAACCGACAAATCGTTCGCCTGACTGAAATTGTTGGATCGAA
>CANGFL010000106.1 GCA_947453015.1 Oxalobacteraceae bacterium
AATGCACTCGTAAGTAATGCACGAACAAGCGAGGCACGAACAGACAAAGTAAGCGTGATTAGTGAACGACGAAACGCAGTAAGGTGAAGTTTGTTAGACACGATGGTGATAGGCCGTGGTTGCAAAGGACGCCTAGTGTCACAAAACTCGTGAATGTTTGCAGGGCTGGCGTGATGGTGCGCATCAAAAAAACACGCATCAACTCAAAATACAAATTAACTTAGGCTAAGTGTGTGTGAATAATTTTTGAGTGTTCGGTTTCCGGCCACTTGAGACATATGTGGCTACAAAAACTTACGAAAAATTGACTATGAAATGAATTATCAACAGACGAAAAAAAACCAACCGAGCGGTTGGTTTTTTTAAATGTGAGTGCTAGTACAGAATTACATTTGAGCTTACTCTGGCTTCGCCACCGATGGCTTGTTATAGGCGGGTACATCGGTACTTGCATTACCGCTAGGACGTGATTGCTCACGATTGTAGGCGACGCTGCGTTCCTTGGATTTACCTTCCTTCTCACGCTCTTTTGCTAATTCACGTTCGCGAGCTGCTTCACGTTCTTTGGCAAGCTCACGCTCTTTAGCTAGTTCACGTTCACGTGCTGCTTCGCGTTCTTTAGCGAGTTCGCGATCACGTGCGGCGTCACGCTCACGCAAGCGATCACGTTCACGAGCGAGTTCACGTTCTTTATCTTTGAGTTCTTTGTCGCGTCGTGCATTTGCAGCGGCTTGCTCTTGCGCGGCTTTTTCTGCTTCTAGCGCGCGAGCACGTTCTTGTTGCTGCTGCAGTTTGGCGAGTCCTTCAACGTCTTTCTTGATCGCTTCAACGTTGGAGACGGAGCCTTGCAAATTATTGACTTGGCCAGATAAATCTTTGACTGACTTGGATTGTTCTTTAAGCAGTGCATCAAGACCGCTAAGTTGTTGTAGCAAGGCTTTATTAGCCGCTTCAGCGCGCGCAGCTTCTGCTTTAGCTGCTTCAGCTTTAGCTTTCGCCGCTTCTATTTTTTTAGCATTCTCAGCATTGTTAGCGTCAGCTTTTTTAGCAGCCGGCTCGGCATGCTCTGCCTTTTCAGCTTTCTTAGGTGCTGCAGGTTCGGGTTGGGCCGCTGCAGGTTTGCCTGCAGGCTCAGGTGCTTTTTTCGGAGCGCCTTTGGCGATATCAATAATGGTAGCAATCTTGTCTTCAATCGCTTGCTGAACGGATTGCGTACTTTCCTGTTTCAGATTGAGTTCAGTTAATTGCGTATTGATGTCATCCATTGATTCCATACGACGCTTTAGATCAACCGCACGTTTACCGACAGCCAGCATCATTTCATCTAACTGCTCAACCTTCGCTTGTAATTGAACAGCGATGAAACTAAAGGTGCCAGCACAGCCCACCAGAACAGCAGCTACCAACGCCAACACCACTTTTGATTGGTTGGATGTTCGTTGTGCGCCATCGATCAGTTTTTCAGCAGCTTTGTTGAGTTGTCCACCTGTCGTGGTGACATGCGATGCTGAACGGTTCGCCACTTCGGCCGCATCTAGAACGATGGTCATCAGCGACTCGAGCTGCTGCGATGCAGAGCGATTGTTTTCAACTAAAATTTGTACCGCTTCCAGTGCGCGATTAGCCGTGTCTTTAGAGACGGAGATGTTTCCATCACCACCTTCGGTTTCGCTGGATTCGCCTTCGGGCACAATGCCGGCTTCTTCCTCAGTCAATTGCGGAGGAGGAGGGGCGGGTGAAAATCCATCAGCGCCTTCGGCCTGAGTTTTATCGTTGTCTGCGTCGCTCATAATGATGACAGTCGTTTTTCAAGTTTTTTCGAGGAGACTTCCAAGCTATCCAGCTGGGCATTCACTTTAGATTTTTCGTCTTGCAGTTTCTGAATTCGTTGTTCAAGGTGAACTGAGAGTGCCCAAGGTGTCGCTTCGTCAGGCGCTTTCGCGTTCAGTATTGATTCCACATACGCGCTTTGTTCAGCTTCTTTGGCAGCCTCGGCGGCTTCTGCTTCAATTTCTTCTTGGGTCTTCGTTACTTCACCCGATAACTCAGCACCTGGCGGAATCATCGCGTGATGATCGTGCATCTCGCGAGTGTCAGCCGGTCCTTCAGCATCTACTAGTGCACGAGGATCGGACGGACCCTCAGCATCTTCCATTACCCGTGCGTCGGCCGGTCCTTCAGCATCTTGTAGTGCACGAGGATCGGATGGTCCCTCGGCATCTTCCATTGCCCGTGCGTCGGCCGGCCCTTCAGCATCTTGTAATGCACGAGGATCGGACGGACCCTCAGCATCTTCCATTACCCGCGCATCTGCAGGCCCTTCAGCATCTAGTAGTGCACGAGGATCGGACGGTCCCTCGGCATCTTCATTTGCATGTGTATCAATCAGTCCGTCAGCATCTCTTAATGCACGTGGATCGGACGGTCCCTCGGCATTGTTATGCGCTTTCGTATCAACCGGTCCATCAGCATCGTGCATTGCACGTGCATCAACTGCTCCATCAGCATCATTTAGCGCACGTTGATCGCTGGGCCCATCTGCATTATCAAACCCTGCCACATCAGTTAAACCAACAGCATCGAGCGCAGCACGTGTGTCAATCAGGCCTTCGCCATCATGCATATCTCGACGATCCGATTCACCTTCAGCATCGCGCATCGCGCGTTGATCCGAAGGGCCATCAGCATCGCTACCAAGCTGCGAGTCGGCGTGGCCACTAGCATCGTGCATTGCATTACTTAACGAAGGACCTTCAGCATCTCGTATGTCGTTACCAAACGATGGACCTTCACCATCACGTATCGCATTACTTAACGAAGGGCCTTCACCATCACGTATGTCGTTACCAAACGATGGGCCTTCACCATCCCGTATCGCATTACTTAATGAAGGACCTTCACCATCGCGTATTGCATTACCAAACGAAGGACCCTCACCATCACGAATCGAATTACTTATAGATGGTCCATCTTGACTATCACGAATCGCATTACTTATAGAAGGCCCATCATTACTGTCATGCATTGATCGCGTACTGCTGGGACCATCTTTTTGGTCTTGCAGCGACACAGCGTCAACTTTCGGTCCTGTGACCGGTTTTTTCTTTTTACGTGCAGCATGCTCGCTGACAGCTTTCTCAACCGAGTGACCACCACGAAAAACCTGGGCTTCTTCTTCAGACATTACTTACCTCTATCCAGGACTCGGTCCATCATCAGCGGCTGCTTATCAGCGCGCGCTGTAATGATTTCAACGGGCGTACCCACGGATCGGCGGGAACGCCTGGTCTAGCGGAAAATGCCTCGGCGTCTTTCTGAGTTGGGAACGGCCCTGAAAGAACGACGTATTTCACACCCTTATCGTTTGTCTTTACTGCCGCGATGCGGCTCTTGTTCAATGCAGCGTATTGCGCTCGCCATTCCTGTGCTTCAGCCATAGAATTCAGCGAGACATGCTGGACAAAATAACTGCCCGGGCGTGCCTGACGAACGGCGTTATCTGCACCGCGTTCTGAACGAGGTGCCAGTGCTTCGGCAGGCGACGTTTTGACGCTCGCTGCAGGTGCAGTGGCAGGCTCAGGCTTAGTCGCTGGCGCGCTAACAACGGGTTCGGTCTTCGCTTCTACTTTCGCTACTACTTTTGCTTCTAGGTTCGTTTCAGCTTTAACGTCTGCTTTAGGACTAGTTTTGTCGGCCGTTACATCAGGCTTGATCTCGGTTTTCACCGGAATCTCAACGGGCTTGATGTCAATTTTTGGGGCCGCTTCTACTAGTGCCGCTGGCTTCTCAGAAGCTGGTTTCTTATCGGTTATATCGGTTTGAGGCGTCAGAACTGAAGCGCTGTTTTCTTTTGCCGCTGCCTTAGCTTCTTCAAGCTGCGCTGTGGGTGGCTTACCGGTGAAGCTAACCACAGCATTCATCGCCCACTCAGGCAGCTGGGCCTTGAGCAGGGGAGAGTTGTAAAGCATCGGTCCCATTCGTTGCGGGAACAGCAAAATAATCACAGTCATTGCCACCAACAGCACTAAAAATAGCGCGGCTATCCAGCGAGCAATCAGTGATACGGGTACGTTGATGCGGGGCTTCGATGTCGTATCAGTCGCTGGCTCGGTAAGTGTTGTTGTAACAGCGGCGGCAACGGGGGCATCGACGGCAACGTCCATCGAAGGTTCGGTACGTTCGGCAGGGCCTTTTAATGCCTTTTGGCGCATGGCAGCCAGCTCACCTGCAGAGATAACATTTTTTTCTTCAGGAATGGCTTCTGCAGCTGCGGCAGCAGCGGTCGCTACGGCGACGGGTTTGACGGGTTTGCTGTAGCCCGTAGTTGCTAGAACTTTTTTTACTTCGACTTCATAGCCAGCGGCGCGCGCCATGTCGAGCAAGGTTTCACCTTCTTCGCGCGATGGTGTTTCCAGCGGCCAGCGCATCAAGCGTTGACCAAATTTTTCCAGATTTTTTTCATGCATCTGGGTGCCGATTTTATCGACCAACAAGACAACCGATACATGCGCGCCAGGGAAATCTTGCACCAAGCGCGACATCAATTGCATGTCGCGTTCGCTGATTGCTTTGGCATCGTGTGCGAGTAAGACACGGCGCGGTGCTTGTGACGTCTGTGCGTTACGCGCTTCGTCAATTGAGAGATCGGCCAGAATCTGGTTAAAGCGATCGAGCAGGGCTTCGGTATTCTGCGGTAAAAAAACTTCAACGTGCAAACCATCGGATTTGCGCAGCTTGTTGATGAATAGGCGGCCGTAATGATCCAGCAAGCCATCGTTGTCGCTGCTTAGCGATAGTGAGAGGCTTTCTTCGCGCACTCCGCGCAGCACATAATCAAAACGGCGGCGATCAGCAGTGCGAAGGAAGATGCCCTCGGCACCAATCAATTCGGCCATGTCGGGATTTCTATCCATTAGTTAACCGTCTCCTCATTCTCCAACCTGCCGTCGGCGTCGAATTGCATATTCGGCGGAACCGTCGTTTGCGGACGCTGCACAGGTGCGGCACCCGGACGGATGCTAGCTAAATTGAATACATAAGCAATAACCTGCGCAACCGCATAATACAAGTCTTCGGGAACTTGATGGTTAACCTCGGTAGTGAAGTACAGCGCACGAGCTAGCGGTGCGGCTTGGAAAATTTCTACGCCATGTTTTTTTGCTTCTTCACGAATACGTGCAGCGACCGCATCAGCACCTTTGGCTAACAATATCGGAGCGCTATCACCATTCGGATCGTAGGCGAGGGCAACGGCAAAGTGTTCCGGGTTGGTGATCACTACGTCGGCATTTTTGACGCTATCCATCATTCGAGCATTTGACATTTCGCGTTGACGGCGACGGATTTGCGCCTTAATTTCAGGGCGACCCTCCATGTCTTTCATCTCATCTTTAATTTCTTGCTTGGTCATGCGCATTTGTTTATTGAACTGCCAGCGCTGAAAAGGAACATCAATCATTGCAATCACGGCTAGTGCGCACGCCATGATCAGAGCTGATCGCGTGAGCAGATCGCCAGCGATCGATAAGCCAGGTTCGAGTGCCATGCGGCCGATTTTGTTGAGTGTTCCAACATTATCAACCAACACCCAAGCGACTACGCCACTGACCAGCGTGAATTTCAACAGTGCTTTACCCAATTCGACGGCCGCTTTCATGCCGAACATGC
>CANGFL010000107.1 GCA_947453015.1 Oxalobacteraceae bacterium
ACTAAAAAAGTACCGTTCACACCGATGTTCATCACTTCGATAAAACTGTTGATCGGATATTCCCACATAGGCGCATTCGGTCCGATGATAGCGGCGTTATTCACCAAAATATCAATACGCCCAAAGTGCGCTTGCGTTGCGGCCGTCGCTTTAAGAACTGACTCATTGTCCGCAATATCAACAGATGTACCCCAGGCCGCTGCACCCAGTTCCTTTAATGCGATATCGAGCTGCGCAGTATCTCTATCCCAGATAGCGACATGAGCACCAGAATCAATCATGCGCTTAGCGGTACTAAAGCCTATACCTTGTGCACCGCCAGTTATCACCGCCACTTTTTTTTGCAGATCTAATTGATTCATTGTTATTCAACTCCTCGTTAAAAGTGAAGAGGCCCTCAGTGAGGGCCTCTATCAAAATTACATACGCTTTTACATACGCTTCACGTTATGGTCGAAATACCAATTACGCAGGCTGATCAGAAGGTTGCTCGCGCGAGATCACCAGTGTGATGATCACGCCTACCGCTGCAATGGCTGCCAGGGCCCAAAACGCTGCTTCAGTGGCCCCACCAGAGAGGTTTCTAACGCGGCCAATTAAATCAGGGCCGAAGTGGCCACCCAAGTTCCCTACCGAATTAATAAACGCGATACCTGCTGCTGCGGCAGTACCGGTTAAAAATGCGGTTGGCAATGACCAGAAAATCGCTACGAACGCTAACACGCCAGAAGCAACCACCGTCAGCGCAATGATGGAAGGTATCGGTGCTTTGCCCACAAACGCCAAACCAATCAGGCCTAGTATGCAAAGTAACAGCGAGCCTGCAACGTGATAGCGACGCTCACCTGTTTTATCCGAATGATCACCCCAAACCACCATAAATACAGCGGCGATACCCCAAGGAATAATGCTAATCAGGCCAACTTTGAAAAAATCTTTTTTATCGACGCCTAATTCCTGAATGATAGTGGGCATCCAGAAGTTAATCGCATAGAAGCACACCACTCCACTGAAATAAACAAAGGCGAGTGCCCAGACGCGAATATCACGGAAGGCGTCCATCCAATGATGGCTGCTATCGTCGGTCGTTTTTAGTTTTTCATCAGCTTCGACTTGTGCGATAACGTAATCTTGTTCTTCGGTGGTTAACCACTTTGCTTCACGCGGACCATTCGGCAAGAAATAAAAAACCATGAAGCCGACCACGATTGATGGAACACCTTCAAGCAAGAACAACCATTTCCATCCGCTGACACCGGCTGCACCATCCATGTACTGCATGATGGCGCCTGATAGAGGTGAACCCACGAGATTAGATACAGCAATCGCTGTCATGAACAGCGCCACCATTTTTGCACGGCGTGAACCGGGAAACCAATACGTTAGGTACAGAATAATTCCAGGGAAAAATCCAGCCTCAGCCACACCGAGTAAAAAACGCAGCACATAAAACGAGAACTCGGGATCAGTGCAATTGAATGACGCAGACAGGCTGCCCCAGACAAATTTATCTACGTAGAAAAAAGCACTAGAGATGATGCCCCATGAAACCATGATGCGGGCAATCCATGCACGAGCGCCGACTTTTTCAAGTATCACGTTACTCGGCACTTCAAAGATGAAATAACCGATGAAGAAAATTCCAGCACCAAAGCCAAACACCGCGTCGGAAAATTGAAGTTCAGGTGCCATCTGCAATTTGGCAAAGCCTACATTGACGCGATCCAGAAACGCAACCACGTAGCAGAGGAATAAAAAGGGAATGAGTTTTTGGGCGACTTTAGTAAACGTCTCCGGGCCTACAGTAGTTTCGGTATGTGTCGTATTCATTTTTTTACCTTATAAAACAACATAAGCAATGGTCACGAACACCGAAGAGAGTGCGGCAACACCAGCAAGGGCTCATAGCCCTAGCGCTGCACTTCTACGAATCTTCGGTAATTCAGACCTCTCCTCCTGCAACAACGCTGGCGCCCAATGATAACCGGACTTTCTAGGGAAACTCACGCTAAGCAGTGGTCAAATTAACCATCGATCAAGCATGGCTAATTTGATATCGTCAGCCGATACACAAGGCGCTTCACCATTGGCGATACGGCCGCACAATGAACTTCGGCAAAGCAAAAGAGCTGCTTTGTCATCAGCTAATACAGAATAGGTGCTTGGAAGGTGGATGGACGCCAGTTATTATTGAGCCAAATCACTCAACAAGCCCTGCTGAAAAAGGAAGCTCGTATGTTAAAACGCGCCACATTTACCGACATGCGTAACAGCACCGAAGACGATTGGAAAATCATCCTTGAAGATTTTCGCAATTATGCGGCGCAGCTTCCCGCTCGAGTAATCGCACATTTAAAGTTACTTGAGGGAGATACCGGCGGCTTTGCGGTCGATCGCCTAACTCACAGCCTACAAACAGCGACCCTGGCCCACCGTGATGGCAAGGACGATGAGTATGTCGTCTGTGCGTTGTTACACGATATAGGCGATACGTTGGGCAGCTATAACCATCCAGACATCGCAGCGGCTATTTTGAAACCCTTTGTTAGCCAAGAAAATTTTGAGATGGTGGAAAAACACGGCATGTTTCAAGCCTATTATTTTTTCCATCATTTAGGCATGGATAGAAATTTGCGCGATCAATTTAAAGGCCAAGCGGTATACGATCGCACACTCGAATTTTGCGAGAAATATGACGCGCCGGCTTTCGACCCCGGCTACGATCATCTGCCTCTCTCATTTTTCGAACCTATGCTGCACAAGGTTCTATCCGAGCCTAAGAACACGATCTATACCTCGTGCTGAGATGGTTAACCTTAGTAGAAATAGCGCATCTCGATAAAGAACAAACTATTCTTGTGGAGTAGCCCATACAAGGTGTCGCTACTGCCTTGGTAGTACTCGTAGCCACTCAGGATTTTTACCTGATCACTCCATAGATAGGTCATCCGTGGTCGTACTGAATAGCCATTACGATCTAACAGACTGACTCCCGCCAGTTCTGTTTCCAGCGTTTCATTCCACCATTTTTTCGCAATGCGTAGGCTCACGCCATTTTGAGTACGGTCTAATTGATTAGCCAAAATCGCATGGAATCGTGCTGCAGTTGAAGGTTGGCTGTAATTAGTCACGGTGCGATTAAAAACTTGCACGATACCGCTGGTGTTGTCACCAAAATCGCGCTCTACTCCAAACACCGTATAAAGAAACGGATTTTTGATGAATTCATTCGTACCTGCGGAATCTTCTGTGTGTGTATAAGCCGATTCCACTGCAAATCGATACGCGCCGCGCGTTGTGGCAGAATCGACACCAATGACCTGCGTACGATAATGCTGAAGCACTCGCGCTGCAGATAAATCACCATTTAAATCGTAGCCGTCAAAATACGAAACAGACCAATCAATCTCTTTACCGGATTGATCGAGCTTCACCGCCCACTGCCGATTACTGTTCGGTACAGTTTCACTAAAACCGCTTCGCAAAAATACACGATTGGGTTGAAATTCAGGTAACCACACACCCGTCAAACTAGTGAAGGCATCCATATTCCACGAGACTTTACTCGCCATAGAACCGAAACGATCTTCATCGATATCGGCTGCCATCAGTGTGGTATCGCGCGGCGTGAGATTATCCGTAGGATTCAGCCTGTCTGTTCTACCCCAAGCAATAATTTGCTTGCCGACTCGAATATCAAATGCACCGGAACGTGTTTCAACATAGGCTTCACGCACGCGATTACGCGAATTGCCACCCGTTCTGAAATCTTCACGCGATGCAAAGCCTTCGGCAAACAAGCCGATACCGTTGTCGAGCTTTTTATCCAGCTTCAACCAGGTAGACCCAGTACCCACGTTAGACACGTCATCATATAAACGGTTGGAACTCCAGTAACCACCGCGCAGTGAACCAGTGAGCCCCAGTGAATGAAGTTTGTTGCTAACAACGGAGTCGGATGAAGGTACACCATCCCGAACCGGTGGCGCCATATCATTGGCTTCTTGTGCGCTAGCCACGTGCAACGAGGTTGCCACGAACAATGCCATCCACGAGATGCAAAAAGCCCCGGAAACCCGGGGCTTAGAAAATACCGTCATGCTCATTGCTGTTCCATATAACGCGTCGTGAAGAAATCGTCTTTCACGCCATTGTTAACTTTAAATTGATCAATGGTGATCACAGTGCTATGGCCTGTCTGGAGATTTTTCGCTTCCAGAATGCCCGCCTGCCATTTGTGCTTAACCGTATCAACTTCTTTCCAGTGCGAATACTTAGCTTCCTTCAGTAATTCACCTGCCTCATCATAGGAGACGGCTTTTACTGTTACGAAATTATCTTTCTGAATCCAACCAATACGCTTTGAATAGCCCGTATTCGTTTTAACGGTTGCATCCTTAGGTGTTGATTCAATCACGTAGCAAGACTTACCATCGACATCTTCTTCTTTGACGATTGTATGATTCCACTCTTTGACTTTGTGGCCAATCACATCACCATAAGAAAAATCAGTGCCCACGAAGCTATCTTTCTTGTTACTAGAAATCAGCCGGCGTACCTTCTTTACGCTAGGTAGGTAAATCCAAATGTCATCATCTTTATCCGAGTGCTCTACTAATAAGGACACAGTTCCTTTGACATCCGTAGGCTCCAGAAAGCGCGTCATACGCTTGTTATCCAAACCATTCGTGTCTAGCTTAGTCGTACCAAACGTCTTGCGCACTCGCTGCTGACCTGATTTATTGGTTAAGGTCATGGTGGTCTCGGACGTGGAATCCGCATATTTACCAACCACGAAATTCTTATCCATAATCTCAACCGCCGTCAGCGCCCACGCTGCGGCTGGAATAGTGATCGCTGCAATTAGACCCGCTGTAAGGGTGGCCGTACGCAAACCATTAAAACCAGTCGCACGCGCCTTACTATTCATTGATGTATAGCTCACATCACTCTCCTTTAAAGATAAATTTAGGACGATATTTGTGTACCAGTGCGGGCATCACTGTCAATGCCGCGGTCACACTCACTACCATCGCTGTACCAATTAACAGCGCATTCCATGTGTGGGGATAGTAGCCGCGCGAACCTGCTTGCACTGCGTAGCCACCCGCAACAGCAGAGGCCACAAACAAACACGCTTTACCTGCCGTTCGTAAAACTTTACGGAAGGCTTCGTTTTCTTCAGTACCTTTAGCCATTTCTTCTCGTAAGCGGAACAGCATGTAGATCGCATAGTCTGCACCGATACCGATCGCCAGCGCTGAAGTCAACGCGACGGGTACATTCAAACGTAGTCCCAACAATCCAATCATGCCCATATTGACTAATACCGACAGCAGCAAAGGTGTTACAACGAGCACTCCAGCCCATGCAGAGCGAAACACTAATGCCGCCGCAATAAAGACCACACTGGCAATTTGAACCACGTTGAGAATTTTATCTTTCACGATCACATCGGTAATCGCAGCACTTTGCGCGACGCTGCCACCAATGTTGACTTTAATATTTTTAGGGAATTTTTCAGCACTAAATTTCTGAATTTTTTCCCACAGATCTTTCATATCAACCGTGCTATCACTGTGAGTGAAGATCACCATGTTAGCCATGCGATAGTCGTAATCAACGTAAGGATCGAAATCACCTGGCTC
>CANGFL010000108.1 GCA_947453015.1 Oxalobacteraceae bacterium
AATCGCCACCCGCGATACTCGTCGCTCTGCTTGCATCAGGCGCGCAGCAACGGCGGCATCATTAAAAACACAAAATCCCTGACCATAATCCGCATGCGCATGATGCGTGCCTCCCGCGAGATTGATTGCGACACCCTCTTCGATTGCCGCTCTACATGCCGCAATCGTCGCACCGGTAGATCGGCGAGAACGCTCAACCATTTCAGGTGACCATGGAAAACCAATCTGTTTTTGCTCTGATTCTGTGAGTGCCCCACTAGTCACCCTATGTATGTAATGCGGATGATGGGCCAGCGCCAACACACCGTCAGTCGTATGCGGCGCCTCTTCAAAACTAACTCTGGGTAGCTTAGCCGCAACGGCCTCCCGCAACAGGCTGTATTTCCGCATAGGGAATCGATGCCCCGGGGGAAGCGGTAACACGAAACGGTCACTGTAGAAAGCTTTCAAAGTTTTTTGATAACAGAAATATCTTGCATGTAAAGGCAAAAATTTACCTAAATGGCATCAGCAATATGAGCAGTGAAAAATCATTGAATTCATGAGTGATGAAATTTAATCAATTCAATCAATTTTTTTGATTAACGATCCGCTACTATTTGATTACTATGTCGCTATATTTATAACGTTATTTTATTCAACACTTATTACCTGCTCGTTTAGATTGCTCTCAGTCACCCGGCCTTAACATCTTTTTATAACAACCCTGACAGAAAGCATTGTCGGATGACTTCGATCCTCATCACTGCAGTAACGTATTTTGTTTTTTACCAATTTAATGATTGGTTATTTGCTTCGTTCGAGCTTCATGCAGGCGCGAACTGGATCTACCTACCCGCAGGGTTGCGCCTGCTTTGTACCTTGTTACTGGGCATTGAGGGTGCCATGGGCATTTTTATCGCAGCGCTAGCTATTTCTCTCTCCAACTTGGCGCATATCGATTTCACAACGATGCTGGTGGCATCAGTTATTTCAGCCGCCATGCCCTACCTGGCCTATAGAACTGCTTTACATTTTGGAATGCCACCATCACTGGAAAATCTTTCAGTGAAAATTCTGTTCGCGCTAACTGTTTTGTATGCCTTATTAAATTCGTTAGCCCATTCAGTGTGGTATCGACTACGTGACGTATCGTCAGATTCACTCAACACATTTTTTGTCATGTTTATAGGTGACCTAATCGGCACCTTAATCATCATCTACACCATAAAATTTATGCTGGTACTTTTTGATCGATTTAGAAAAAAAGAATAAAGCGATCGTATTACCAAAAAAAATTTATGAAGTCACAGCCACATACTCTTGGCGCAACGTGTCTAAACCAGACAACATGCGACTATAGGCTGCTTCAACCGCCTGAGGTTCGCCTTTTACACCCAATTCAATATGGCGACGTCGATTGCCATCACCCACGCTAGGTAAGCTAAATACTTTGACCGATTCAAACTCAGCTTCGATCGCTTCCATGAGCGGTGTTAGGGTCGACTCAATACCGTCATAAACGATCACAGATTTTTCAGCATGAGCTATTTGATGAAAAAGTTCTGAATGATGCGTATCGAGTGCCCATTTCATCATCGGCTCAGCCATCACAGGAAAGCCCGGCACAAAGTACTGCACACCGCCTAAAGAATTACGCCAATAAAAACCAGGAATTTTATTGAACGCATTCGGGATGATTCCTGAGCCCACTGGAAATTCACCCATTTTCAGACGATGCTGATTATCGGGCGCATCAAGATCAATTTCTTTACCCGCTTCGCTTGCCATCTCCACAATGCGCTCTTGTATTTTTACCTTAGCTTCGGGATGCAAAGCCAGCGATAAATTTAAGGCTGCAGCAGCACACTGCCGCGTATGATCATCCGGTGTTGCACCAATACCGCCGCAGCAAAACACAATGTCGCCACTGTTTAATGTGCGTCGTAGCGTGGCCGTAATTCGTTCCGGGTCATCCCCCAAATACTCAGCCCATGAAAGCGCCAAACCTCGCTCAGACAATAGTTCGATAATTTTGGCCAGATGCTTGTCGTTACGCTTACCTGACAAGATTTCGTCGCCGATGATGATGATGCCAAATGCCATAAGATTCTCGATAAAAAAATTTAGCTCATTAATTGATGTCGATGACGCGTGTAGGGTCCAAGTTAACTATCGGCATATTTCTCATAGCCGCCAGGCTATCCAGACAATAAAATTGAAACCACAAACCACTAAAAACAAAAATCAGTAAATACATCCAAATAGCGGCTGCCGCAAACACGGGAAAGAAAATCACTGACACCACACCGCCTAGCCACAACAAGCCCGGTGCAGCGCCCAAACTTCCCGTCACCACACCAATCATCAACAATGGAAATTGCTGCTTAAGAATGATGGATAACTCATGTTCATCGGCAAAGGACGATAGGGCTTCATACGCCATCACTCGCGCCGTTAACCAACCCCATAACAAAGGCTGAACTAAAACAGCAAATAACGGAACCAAATTCAGCGGAAGAACAATCAACCACGCCAGTAAATAAATCACAAATGATGAGAAGGATAACCACAGACTGGCTTTGATAGATCCACCCTCACGTCGTTCCAGCTGTGGGTAAAAACGATCACCAACGTAATTGGCAATGACTGGCATAGCCATCAAATTCACCAACAGCAAAGCGCTGAGTACCATCAACGGCAGCAGCAACCACATCGCAATCAAGGGGACTAATAAGGTTCTCAACGAGGCGAGCCCTAATGAATCGAGCATATCGCCAGTCCAACGAAATAAACCGTAATCAGAAAACCAAGCCTGTAATTGATCGATCAATGGTTGCAGACCCAACCAGAGCGCCACGCCCCACACTCCAAGCGCAACGATGAAAGGCAATAAAGTCAGCAGCAGCATGCGTGGATGCAGCTGCGCCATTAGCGCGCGAAAGAATGAAGTAAAAACGGTCATCGACATTTCCTCATGCGTGCATTATAGATTCTGGCTGGCTGGTAAAATGCTCGCTGCTAATAAATCGAGGAAAAACTATGTCTCAGACCACTACCGCCTCCGGCTTGCAGTATGACGATCTCACGCTGGGCAGCGGCGCTGAAGCCGTCGAAGGTGATTACGTCAGCGTTCACTACAGCGGATGGCTGCAAAATCCAGACGGCAGCGAAGGTGAACTGTTTGATTCCAGCGTAGAACGCAATGAGCCCTTTGAATTTCCGCTCGGAGCCGGTCACGTCATTAAGGGCTGGGACGAAGGAGTACAAGGAATGAAAGTCGGCGGCAAACGCAGATTAATTATTCCGTCATCGCTGGGCTATGGTTCACGCGGCGCAGGCGGCGTGATCCCGCCCGATGCAACCTTGATTTTTGACGTCGAATTACTGTCTGTCTAAAACAGCACATCGTCGTTCCAAGCGCTGAACTATGTAGAGAACACCTTGGCCATATTTTTGGTCACTTGTTCTTCTATTTTTCGAGAGAAGCCTTTGAGCATAATGCCTAGGCTAATCTCGAGTTCAGCGCGACCGGGCGTTAAGGCCAACGTACCAGAAAAACCCGTACGTTTAAAACTCAGCACATCATCCTGCCACTCGGCGACCATTTCGTAATCAATCACCATTTGGTCAGCGACTTTTTGTGCCGCAGCACGCGCTTCCTCCATGGCCATCGCATGATCTTGTACGATCGTTATATCGGCCATCTTTTTCTCCTACGCTGTGCTGACCTTACGGTCTTATTTTTAAGACTTGAATGTTTCTGCATTCAAGAGATTAGGTGGTCGCTTAGCCGACAAAGCAGCGATTAAATTATCGGCAGCGCAGTAGGCCATCGCATGACGCGTTGGCACAGATGCACTACCAATATGAGACGTCAACACCACATTTTTTAGCGATAAAAAATCGGGGTTAAACGCAGGTTCATTTTCAAACACATCCACACCCGCCGCCGCAATCTGACCGGCTTTAAGTGCATTGATTAATGCTGCATCATCAACGATACCACCGCGCGCGATGTTAACCAAGGTTGCTGTTGGCTTCATTAGCGCGAGCTGCTCGGCACCTATTAAATGATGCACCGCTGGTGAGTAAGGCAAAACCAAAATCACATGATCGGCTGTGCGCAATAATTCATCACGACTTAGATAGTGCGCATTATTCGCTGCCTTCTCTAACTCAGGCGCTAAACGAGTTCGGTTGTGATACACAACCTTCATATTGAAGCCCATAGAACGACGTGCAATCGCTTGCCCAATCCGCCCCATACCGATCACACCGAGGGTACTTCCATGTACATCAACACCTAAAAAATCAAGGTAATGCGACTTCTTCCAAAGGCCTGCACGCAAATAATGCTCAGATTCAGAAACGCGGCGCGCAGCAGCCATCATTAATGTCCATCCAAAATCTGCGGTGGTTTCGTTCAGCACATCGGGCGTATTCGTTACCATTACTCCTGCTGCGGTGGCGGCGGGCACATCGATATTGTTATAACCAACAGCCATATTGCAGACCGCCTTCAGAGTTGGGCAAGCGGCAAATAATTCTGCTGTAAAGCGATGACTGGGACTGGCAAACACGCCCACTTTACCCTGCAAACGACGCACTAACTCGGCATCGTCATATCCCTCGTCATTCTGATTATCTTCAACATCAAAATGCTCAGACAAATACTGAATAACTTGCGGAAAAATTGCGCGTGTAACGAGAATTTTTGGTTTCATTGAGATCACCTAAGCACAACTTAAAATCAGTTATCTCGCACCAGTATTAAGTGCACTCGATACGGTCCATGCGCGCCAAGCACGATGGTCTGCTCGATATCTCCGGTACGTGAGGGGCCAGAAATAAAATTCGTCGCACGAGGCAACTCACCACGCTCTTTTTTGGCGAGATCAAAAGCATCTTCAATGGAAGGAACAATGCGTGATGTGGGCACCAACACGATATGCGTTTCTGGCAGTAAGGCTGCGGACGCATAGGTTTGCGCACCTGAGAGCAGCATCAACGTACCAGTCTCAGCAACAGCGCAGAAGCAGCTGGTGATGCCCACCATGTCTTCATTGACAGGAGGACGAAACTCAACCTGTAAACCGGATTCATTCCAAGGAATGTCGGACAAGGTTTCCCAAGCGATTGCTGTTTTGGCTAAACCTAGGCTGTCGAGATAGCGTGCAGCAGCGGCCGGCGCTTCATGCATAGACGCCACTTCATCAATTGTTTGCGAGGTGCGTTCGGCCTGAGTACGAAAACGATGAACTAAATCTGTACCGATATCAGGCTGCGGACCCGCTGTATTCGAAGCTAAATAGGTTTGAACCTGATCCAATTCGGCCGCAGTCGGCTCGACCGGGCGCTGCTGTGCTTTACGAATCCGACCAAAAATAGCCGCGCGGGCTGCAGATGTATCCATGGTGTCCTCTTTAAGATAGTTTTGATTCTATCTCAGCAACCCCAACCACAGCGCCCAGCATGCGTGAGTAAATTTTAGGCCGTAAGCACAAAATAATTCACCACCTTCGGCCAGAAGACCGCTTTTACAGCAGGGACATGAGTCATTTAATTTATTTGCTTATTCAAAAACCATCTAAACCGGGTTTGTAGAGCA